>DATGEL010000029.1 GCA_035310145.1 Dehalococcoidia bacterium | reverse complement strand
GTTTCGCTTGCGCTTTCATCCTGGTGGGATGTGCCCACCAGGCGCAGGCGCCTGCGCGCTCGTTTGGCGCGTCACAGCTGAATGTCGGGAGCACATGGACGTTGCAGGGCGAGCAAACAATCGTAAGCCACGCCCTTTATGGAACAACGCACTCCACCGTCCGGATATGGTTCATTCCCGGGGTGGGCTGGCGCGAGGAACTCAGTACCACCGGTGACTCCCAGGACATGAGGCAGCGGATGTATGGCAGCGATGGCACAACGGAGTGGGAGTACGATCCTCTGAGCAGACGCTACTCGCTGGACACGTCGACCACGAGCGATCCGCGGGCGATAGCGCTCGGCGCGTACGGCCCGACCGTCGGCACCACCGATTTCGCATCGGCACTGGCGGCTCTCCAGCGCCTGCCAACGGTCGCGGCCACCCGCGAGGGAACAGACCGAGTGGCGAACCGCGACGCGGAACGAATCCTCACCCGTCCAGCAGCCGGCTGCGGTACGAACGTCCCGAACGCTACCCCGTCGGGGAATCCCACGGACACGCCACCAACCCCGTGCGGGGGGTTCCATCGGTACTGGCTAGACGCGGCGACCGGCTGGGTACTGCGCCTGCAGTCCGACGATGGCGCGGGCGTGAGACTGTCCCTGGACACCATGAGCGTCGATTTCCACGCGCCCATCGACTCCGCCCTCTTCCACTTCACCCCGCCGCCGGGCAGCTCTCGGGTTTCGTCGTCGGATCTGGACTAACAGTACGCCTGGCTTCTACAGGACGTTGAAGTCGTAAAGAACAAGAGATAGACGGTCGCAACATAGACGCCTACACCGACAACGCTCGCTACGGCGAGCGTCCACTTCGCCGCGCGATAGCGTCTCTGATAGCGAATCGCGACGGCGATCCAGAAACCCAGCACGGGTACGAACAGCGGAGCGATCGCGGCGATCGGCACGGATGCCGCCGCACTCACCACCGCCGCTGCCGTCGCGGCTTCGCTGCGGGCTGCCCTCCATGGCGCGAAGAGTACGCTCAGCGCACAGACCAGATATTCCGCAGACAAGACAGCTATCAGCACCATTACGCGTGAGTTGTGCAGGCTCTTGGCAATATATGCCGTAACAGCTATGGCAATGACGCTGGCGAGAAGGGCCGCGCCTGTTGTGCGAGGATGAAGGATTTGTAGCTGTCTGTATTTTTGCCTATGTTCGCTGAGATCGCGTGACGGCGCCATAGGGATCGATCTCCCGACAGACTCGATTTTAGCATGCCGCCACGTGGCCAGACTACCCTGAGCATAGGGCGAGCGAGAGCAGGCGGGCAGAGTAGCCGCCCCGCATAGTGCCTCCGACTCCTCCAGCCTAATACTACAGCCGGGGTTAAGTGAGGTAGGCTGGGCACCATCACAGGCGGAGGAGGCCGGGGTGATGGTCGGGCAGTCGGGAGCAGAGGCGGCGAGGGAGCGCCGGTGCCCGCTCCAGCAGGGCGCACTGTACGACGAGCGCCAGTTCGCCGGCGAGCAGGCCGACCCCACCGGGCTCACCTACCTGCGCGCCCGCTTCTACGACGCCACCACCGGCCGCTTCTTAAGCCGCGACCCGGATTCTGCTGCCCTTGCCGATCCGGGTCTACACCATCCCTACGCATATGCCGCAGCCAATCCGGCGTCCGTGTTGGATCCGTCGGGACTGCGGGAGCTCATCGCAGGTATGGCACTGGCTTCGGACGGCCTCTGGCATCCGACGTGGGATCTGTCTGCCGAAGATGTCGCTCAGTACGCAGCTACAGCGTTCACTGCTGTTGACTTCGAGTGGATGCGACAGGATCCATACTCGTTTTTCTTGGCGCTGTATGACACCTTCGCCCCACCCGGCGCCACACCCGACACCAATAGCATGATCGATGGACCCGGCTGGTATTCAGGGTGGGCGACGGTCGTCAATGCGCTCACCGATGGCAATCCCGACATCACGAGCCAGGATGAGATCGAAAACGGTCTGGGCTACGTATACAGCATCGCGACAGAGCCGGGCACTGTCTATCTCACGGCCCGTTGGGCATCCACCTCCGGGGCGGACAACCCGGCAATCGATGTCAACCTCAGCCGCCTGCCGAACGGCTATCAGTACCGCATACACTTTCCGCCGTCCCGGAGCAGCGATCCGATCCCGGATCTCGCGCTTGTTCCTCAACCCGGAGCATCACCGGCGCCTTTCATCCCGCTCGTACCGATCATTTTGCCAGGACGGCCGCCCAACATCTTGCCCGGCCGCTGCGGGCCGTCCTTCGTGGGAGCGTTTTGCTAACCTCTTCGGAGGTGCGTACGCTAAGCCATGAGCCAGGGTGAGTGGCCCCGTCAAGGGCTCGGGAGCGTGAGGTGCTAAGGCGGCTGGCGGAGGGCTCCGCGTGGGAGTGGCTGAAGGCTGCGTGGGCGCAACATCCCTGGACCGTCGCTGGGCTGGTCGGCGACGAGTTCCCAGCCTACTGCAAGATCTTTCACCCTTGCGTGGAGCTCCTGCTGGAGCCGGCTGTCCTCGCTGGCTACGCGCGGGCGGCGTCGCAGGGCGATCGCCAGGACTACGACGGGATTTGGCTCGCCCGTCGCCGCCTGCTTGGCGGTGAGACGGATGTCTCGATTCCATACCGACGGCTCCGCATCCGCGATCTGGCGGCACGCTTCCACCGGCCGTTCGGCGCCGACTTCAGCGTGTTCTCGATTGCCGATCAACTCCCGCTGAACATCGCGCTTCCCGAAGAAGGTGTTTTGCCGAAACAGATTGCGGCGCGCCTCATCCAGATTCTCCGGGCCATCCGCGACAATTGGGACTGCTTCTTCATGTGGACGCTCACACCGCCCAATCTTGGCGACGATGTGCCAGGTGTGGCGAACGTGTATCGCGGTGATATCGACGACTTGCTCGCGTATATGAGCCAATTGACGCCCGAGGGAGGCAAAACTCTTCCGGAGTTCTGGTGGCCGGACGATCGAGCCTGGGCGGTTTGCACCAATACCGATCTGACGTTTTCCGTGATGGGTGGATCGCAGCAGCTCATCGCTAGGGTGCTGGCTGATCCGGAGATTGAAGCGATTCGCGTGCGATCGGAAACCCGGGTCGACGAGCGTGCCAGTGACTTTGGTGGAGCGTAGTGGCGCAATGCGGAAGGGGATGTTGGGTGCAACCCCGGCTGCACGCAACGCCGACACGTTCACCTGGGACATGGAGAGCCGGCTCATGGTCGCCACCGTCGCCGGCCAGAGCGGGGCGAAGAGTTACAACGGCGACGGCCTGCGCCGGAGCCGCACGGCGCGTGGCAGCCGCCGAAGCACGCTGAACCGGAAATCCGGGCCGGCGCTTCGTCGCGATGGTCAGCTGGCCGCGCCGGGGCCTAGCAACAGCCGCGGAACCACCCTGCGCAGCGCCTCTATCGTGACGCCGCCAACACGCAGCACGCGCGGCGGCCCGGCCGTGGTATCCACGATCGTCGAGGCCACGCCACCTGGACAGGCGCCGCCTTCGACCACGGCGGCAATGCGGCCGTCGAGCTGCCGCATGACCTCGGCCACCGTGGTTGCCGGTGGCTGGCCGGAGATGTTGGCGCTGGTCACGGCCAAAGTGCCGCCCGCGAGCCGAATCAATGCCCGTGCCAGCGGATGATCCGGCATGCGTACGGCCACCGTCGGCAGATCATCGGAGCGGAGCGCACGGCGCGGCACGACGATCGTCAGCGCGCCGGGCCAGAACCGCTCCGCTAACCGGCGGGCCGGCTCGGGCACGAACGCGGCCACCAGGTCGAGATCCTGCGCTTCCGCCACAAGCAGGGGGATCGCCTTGTCCAGCGGCCGCCGTTTGGCTTCGAAGAGCCGTGCGATCGCCTCCGGGCTGGCGGCGTCGGCGGCAACGCCGTAGACCGTGTCTGTCGGCAGCGCGACCACGGCTCCCCGAAGCAGCAAATCGGCGGCTTCGGCGAGCTGTTCAGGCGACAATAATTGGGTAAGCATCTCAGCGGTTGAGCGTTCCCTTCTTGACCGGCGCGCCCGGCGCTGTTACGGTATCTATGCTTCGCAGGCGCCGGATATCGTTCAGCAGTTCCGTGGGAGAAGGCCGACAATGCCGCATGATGCCGGGGCGCTCACGGTCGCAGAGGCGGGCAGGGACCAGCCCGAGCGGGCGGAGCCCGCCGCCGACGCGGTCGTCATCCTCGACTTCGGCTCCCAGTACAGTATGCTGATCGCCCGGCGGGTGCGCGAGTGCGGCGTCTACTGCGAGCTGCTGCCGCACGACGCGCCCGCGGAACGGGTCGCTGCCCTCAGACCGAAGGGCGTCATCCTTTCCGGCGGCCCCGCCAGCGTCTACGACGCCGACGCCCCGTTGATTCCCGAGTATGTCTTTTCATCGGGCCTGCCCGTGCTCGGCATCTGCTACGGCATGCAACTGCTCGCGCATCAGCTCGGCGGTGAAGTTGCGCCCGGCAGCGCCCGCGAGTACGGTACGGCCACGGTCAGGCCGCTGCCTGCCGCCTCCGCCATCTTTGCCGGCCTCAGCGGCGACCTGCCCGTCTGGATGAGCCACGGCGACCGCATTACGCGCCTGCCGGCGGGTTTCGTCCCCGCGGGTACGTCGGCAAACTCGCCCTACGCGGCGATGGACAACGGCGCCGGCTACGTCGGCCTGCAGTTCCATCCCGAGGTTGTGCACACGCCCGCCGGCAAGCAGATCCTCGAGAACTTCCTGCTGCGAATCTGCCGCTGCGAGCCGAGCTGGACGCCGGGCAGCTTCATCGAGCAGAGCCTCGTCGCGATCCGGCGGCAGGTTGGCGGCGGACGCGTGATCTGCGCCCTCTCCGGCGGCGTCGATTCGGCCGTCGCGGCGGCGCTGATCCACCGCGCGATCGGTGACCAGCTCATTTGCATCTTCGTCGACAACGGTCTACTGCGGCGAGGCGAAGCGGCCCAGGTTGTCGACACCTTCGAGCGCCACATGCGCGTGCAACTCGTGCACGTGGACGCGGCTGACCGCTTCCTCGACCGCCTCGCCGGCGTGGTCGAACCCGAAGCGAAGCGCCGCGCGATCGGCAACACCTTCATCCACGTCTTCGAGGACGAAGCGGCGAAATTCGGCCAGATCGACTTCATCGCCCAGGGCACGACCTACCCCGACGTGGTCGAAAGCGCCTCCACCGGCCACGGCGCTACGGCCAAGATCAAGACGCATCACAACGTCGGCGGCCTGCCGCCGGAAATGCAGCTTGAGCTGGTCGAGCCGCTGCGTTTCCTGTTCAAGGACGAGGTGCGCCGCGTCGGCGTCGAGCTTGGCCTGCCCGCCGAGATGGTCAATCGCCAGCCGTTTCCCGGTCCCGGTCTCGCCATCCGTGTGATCGGCGAGGTCACGCGCTCGAAGCTGGAGGTGCTGCGCGAGGCCGATGCGATCGTGATGGCAGAGGTACGCGCCGCCGGCCTCTACGACCGGCTCTGGCAGGCGTTCGCCGTGCTCACCGACACGCGCAGCGTGGGCGTGCAGGGCGATTTCCGCACCTACGGGCATGCCCTCGCCATCCGCGCCGTCACCGCCGACGACGCCATGACCGCCGATTGGGCGCGGCTGCCCTTCGATCTGCTGGCGCGTATCTCGTCGCGTATCACCAACGAGGTGCGGGGCGTCAACCGCGTCGTCTATGACATCACCAGCAAGCCGCCCGGCACGATCGAGTGGGAGTGAGCACGGCCGCACTACCCGTCTCGCTCAGCCATCTCGAAGCGGCGACGGTGCCGCGAATCAGTGCGGCGGAGGCATGGCGCATATGAACGTGCTGATCGTCGGCGCGGGCGCGCGCGAGCACGCGCTCGCCTGGAAGCTACGCCAGAGCCCCCTGCTCACGGATCTATTCGTTGCGCCCGGCAACGCCGGCACCGACGCCGTCGCGCGTAATCTCCCGGTCAAAGAGCTGGACTTCGCCGGGCTGCGCCAGGCCGCGGTCGAGCACGCCGTTGAACTTGTGGTGATCGGTGCCGAAGTACCGCTGGCCGGCGGGCTGGCCGACTACCTGCTGAAACGAGGCCTGCTCGTCTTCGGTCCGACCCGCGCCGCGGCCGAGATCGAGTCGAGCAAGGTATGGTCCAAAGAGCTGATGCGGCGCAGCGGCATCCCGACCGCCGCGGCGCGGGCCTTTGACGACGCCGAGGCGGCACGCCGCTTCGTTCTGGCCAGCGAGCGGCCGCCGGTGGTTAAAGCCGACGGTCTCGCGGCGGGCAAGGGCGTGGTCGTGGCCGAGACGCAAACCGAAGCGCTGGCGGCGATTGACACGGCCATGAACGGCGGCGCCTTCGGCGATGCAGGCCGGCGGCTCGTGCTGGAAGAGCGGCTGAGCGGCGTCGAGGTCAGCGCCCACGCCTTCAGCGACGGAGTGCGCGCCCTGCCAATGCCCTTCGCCTGCGATCACAAGCGCATCTTTGACGGCGATCGCGGTCCCAACACGGGCGGCATGGGCGCCTTCTCGCCGCCGCCGTTCGTCGATCGGCCGCTTGCAGACGAGATTCAGGCCACCGTAAGCCAGCGGGCGATCAGCGCCCTGCGCGAGGCCGGCCGCCCCTTCCGCGGCGCCCTCTACCCGGGCCTGATGCTCACCGACAGCGGCCCGCACGTGATCGAGTTCAACTGCCGCTTCGGCGACCCCGAGACCCAGGTGATCGTGCCGCGCCTGTGCTCTGACCTGCTGCCCATCCTGCTCGGCGCCGCCCGGGGAGACCTATCCGAAGCGGCGCCAAAGTGGGACGACGGCGCCTGCGTCGGCGTGGTGATCGCCTCGGGCGGCTACCCCGGCGGCTACCAGACCGGTCAGCCAATCGACGGGCTTGATCAGCTTGATCAAGACATCCTCGCGTTCCACGCCGGCACAGCCCGCGACGGCGAGCGCGTACTGACGGCCGGCGGACGCGTGTTGACCGTCGTCGGGCGCGGTGCGACGATCGCGGCGGCACGGGAGCGGGTCTACGCAAACGTCGGCCGCATTCGCTTCGAGGGGGCGCAATACCGGCGCGACATTGGCCTGCGCGGCCTCTGAGCCGGCCAGCGAAGGAATCCGTTTCCTGGAGCAACCGCATGCTCACCACGCGTGGAAGCGTCCGGCCGGTGGAGATGTTTCCCGGCGTCTCGCGGCGCACCCTGAACAGCGGCGACAACGCCACGCTGGTGGAAGTCAGCATCGCCGCCGGCGCGGTCGTGCCGGAGCACACGCACCCGCACGAGCAGATCG
Source organism: Dehalococcoidia bacterium (assembly GCA_035310145.1). Taxonomy (NCBI): domain Bacteria; kingdom Bacillati; phylum Chloroflexota; class Dehalococcoidia; species Dehalococcoidia bacterium. Next base: position 12,804 of record DATGEL010000029.1, on the reverse strand, counting down.
GCTACCTGGCAAGCGGCCGCCTGCGCTTCGTGATCGGCGACGAGGTGCGTGCGCTGGAGCCTGGCGATAGCTGGCTTGTGCCCGGAGGCGTGCCGCACGTCGTCACCGCCCTCGCGGACAGCATCGCCGTCGACGTGTTCTCGCCCGTGCGCCACGAGTATCTGTGAGAGCGACCACCCGGCAGCAAGCGAAAGTGTGAAGGCGTGATCGAGCGCTATGCCCGGCCGCAGATGCGCCGCATCTGGTCGGAGAAGAACAAGCTGGAGCAGTGGCTCGCAGTGGAGAAGGCCGCCGTCCGCGCGTGGGCCGAGCTGGGCGAGATCCCCCGGGCCGACGCCGAAGCGGTGCAGCGCGCCCGCGTAGACGAGGAAGCGGTCAATCGCTACCAGGCCGAAACGCACCACGACATGACCGCCTTCCTGCGCTCGGTCGCGGACAGCCTTGGGCCGGAGAGCCGCTGGGTGCACCACGGCCTCACCTCCTCCGACGTGATGGACACGGCCACCAGCCTGCAACTGATCGCCGCCGCCGACCTGCTGCTGGACGAGCTGGCGCGGCTCGAAGCCGTGCTCGGCCGGCGGGCGATCGAGTTCAAAGACACGCTGATGATGGGCCGTACGCACGGCGTGCACGCCGAGCCGATGACCTTCGGCCTCAAGCTGGCGCTGTGGACGGACGAAACACGGCGCAACATCGCCCGGCTGCAGGAGGCGCGGCGGGTGGTCGCGGTGGGCAAGATCAGCGGCCCGGTGGGCACGCACGCGTCCGTGCCGCCGCGCGTCGAAGAGCTGACCTGCGCGGCGCTCGGCCTCGACGTTGCGCCGGTCTCCAACCAGGTGATCCAGCGCGACCGCCACGCGCAGTTCGTGACCACGCTGGCGCTAATCGGCGCCTCGCTGGAAAAGTTCGCCACGGAGATCCGCGCCCTGCAGCGCACGGAGCTGCTCGAAGCTGAGGAACCGTTCGTCGCCGGCCAGACCGGCTCGAGCTCGATGCCGCACAAGCGCAATCCAGAGAAGGCCGAGCGTGTTTGCGGACTGGCGCGCGTGCTGCGCGGCTACATGGTGACCGCGACGGAGAACGTGGCGCTCTGGCATGAGCGCGACATCTCGCACTCCTCCGCCGAGCGCATCATCCTGCCCGACGCTTGCGGCCTGCTGGATTATTCGCTGCACCTGTTCACGGGCATCATCGAGGGCTTGCAGGTCTATCCGGAGCAGATGCGCGAAAACGTCGAGTTGACGCAGGGGCTCACCTTCTCTCCGCAGGTATTGCTGGCGTTGGTCGAGAAGGGGATGCTGCGCGAAGCGGCATACAAGATCGTGCAGCGAAACAGTATGGCCGCCTGGCAGCAGCGCCGGCCGCTCAAAGCGCTTCTCGCCGCCGATCCGGAGGTAACACAGCGCCTTTCGCCCGACGAGCTGGACCGCCTGTTCGACTACGGCTATTACGTCAAGCACATCGACGCGGCGTTCCAGCGGCTGGGCCTGCTGGCCGGCGTACCGGCGTGAACGCGGCGATCCCGCGCCATCCCCTCACCCTGCCGGACATCATCGCCGCGGCGTTCCAGGTCTACGTGCACGATCCGCTCACGTTCCTCGTGCTGGCCCTGCCCAAAGCCGCCTTCGTGCTCGCCCTGACGCTCGGCAACATGGCCGCCTTCGACGCGCTCGGCCTGAACGACAAGGCCAGCTCCGACGGCAACCTCGGCTTCGGCGCTTCCCTGGTCACCGCGCTGGCATTGCTGACCGGCCTGGTGCTCAGCATCGGCGCCGACACGTTTGGCGACTCGTTCCTCGTGCCGGCCGCCCTCGCCAGACTGCAGGGCAAGCCCGCCGGTGCGAAGTCGGCTCTCGCCTGCTGGCGGCGGCTTGCCGGTCCAGCCCTGATCGTGAGCCTCCTGATCGGCGTGCGCGTGGCCGCCGCGGCGTTGACCCTGGTACTGCTGCCCGTCGCGGTATTTCTTTACGTGCGCTGGTCGCTGGCGATTCCCGCGCTGGTCGCCGAGCGCCGCGGCGCCGGCGGCAGCCTCGCCAGGAGCGCCCAGCTGGTCTCGGGCGGCTGGTGGCGTGTCTTCGGCGTGATCGTCGCCGTCGCGGCGCTGACCCTCGCCCCGCAGGCGGGCTTGCAGCGCGCCTTCAGCAGCGCCGATCTCGTGGTCAGCTCGGCCGCACTCTTTCTCGCGGCCTGGCTGGTGGCGCCGTTCGCCGCGATCGCGCGCACCCTGCTGTACCTCGCCGTTCTGCAGCGCAAGGGCAGCGCCGCGCAGCCGCCCACGACGCTGGTGAGCTGAATCGTGATCGGAGGAGCGATGGTCGACGTGCTCATGCAGGCAGAGATTCCGGGCATACAGCCGCTGCATCGCGGCAAGGTGCGCGACACCTTCGACCTGGGCGACCGGCTGCTGATGGTGGCGACGGATCGCGTCTCCGCCTTTGATGTGATCATGGCCCAGGGCATTCCCGGCAAAGGCGAGCTGCTCAGCCGGCTCTCCGCCTTCTGGTTCGAGAAGGTCGATTCGGTTGTGCCCACCCACCTCCTGCGCATCGCCACGGGAGCGCCCGACGATGAGCTGCCCTTCGCTCTGCCGCCGGCGCTCGCCGGCCGTTCGCTGATCGTGCGCAAGGCCGAGCGTATTAACGCCGAATGCATCGTGCGCGGCTACCTGGCGGGCACGGCATGGGCGGAGTACCGGCGGAGCGGCGCGGTCTGCGGGATGCGCCTCCCGCCCGACCTGGAGGAGAGCCAGCAACTACCCGAGCCGATCTTCACACCCTCCACCAAGGAGGAGCACGGCCACGACCGCAACATCAGCTACGCCGAGTTCGTGCAGCTCGTCGGGCACGACGCCGCCAACGTGATCCGGCTGCGCAGCCTCGCCACGTACCGATTCGCCGCCGAGTACGCGCGGCGGCGCGGCCTGATCCTGGCCGACACCAAGTTCGAGTTCGGCTTCATCGACGGTGAGCTCTGCCTGATCGACGAAGCGCTCACCCCGGATTCGAGCCGCTTCTGGCCGCTGGACGGCTACCGGCCCGGCCGGCCGCAGCCCAGCTTTGACAAGCAGCTGCTGCGCGACTGGCTGAGCGCCAGCGGCTGGAACAAGGAGCCGCCGCCGCCCGCGTTGCCGGCCGAGATCGTGCAGCGCACCTCGGCGGCGTATCAGCAAGCCTACCGGCGACTTACCGGTACAGCGCCGGCATAACGCCGGCTCGAAACGCCCGCGCCCGCCACGGGCGCCGGCCAGCAGGAGCAGCATGCGCTATCAGGCCAGGATCCGCGTGACCTTGAAGAAGGTCGTGAACGACCCGCAGGGGCTCACCGTGCGCGGCGCGCTGCATTCGCTCGGCTTTGCCGCGGTGCAGAACGTGCGGGTCGGCAAGTATCTGGAACTGGCGCTGGACGCCGCGGATGAAGCCGCCGCGCGCGAGCAGGTGGGCGAGATGTGCCGTAAGCTGCTCGCCAATCCTGTGATCGAAGAGTTCAGCTACGAGGTGAACGCCGCGAGCTAGGGCGGCGTTCACCTCGCGCCGCTCAACACACGTGCTCGTACAGGGAGACCAGCGCCGCCACCGGACCATGCGCGCTGTGCACCTCGATGTACGCCGTCGCCGCCCGCGGCCGCAGCAGCGCGGCGTACCACATCGCCTCGCCGCCAGGACCTGAGCCAGCGTCGTGCAGCACCCGCGCCGACTCGGCCGCGCGTGGCGGAAACGGCACGGACCAGGCCGAGCCAGCCCTCAGCTCGCGGCGCTCGGCCCACCACGTCTCGGCCAACGCGTCGATCGAATCGGTAGCTGCCTGGTTGTGGTGGTCATGGCCGCTGCACATCGCAACGCTCCGAAGGAAGCTCCCCTCCTTCCCCCGAATCGCATGTCCGGAGGAAGGAGGGCCGGGCAGGACGAGTGCCGAATGGGCCGGTTTCACGATGCCAGCGCCGGCCCCGGCTTGGCGTGCTCGCTGTCGAAGCCGTCGAACGGCGTGCCGATGTAGGGGAAGCTGCTGAGCAGCGGCGCGTCGGGCACGGTGCCGTCGGCGATCGCTGAAGTGGCATCGTCGGGCTTGAAGCTCTTGTCGATCAGCGGGTAGAGCAGCCCGGCGACGGCGCGCAGCTCGATCGTCGTGATGTCGTCGCTCAGCCGGCGGCCGTTGGGGAAGCCCGCGGCGTCCCCGGCGGCAAGCCCCAGCTTGTTCGGCTGCGCCGTCGGCGGAATCGCCATATTCAGCCGCAGCAGGTCGGCCTGGGTCGTTCCCGTATTGTTCTGGAAGCCGGGCACGATGCCGGAAGGGATGCCGGTCAGCAGCACCGCGACCAGGTCGGCGCGGGCCGCGCCGCTGGCGTTCAACGCCGCCAGGTTCGGGAACGCCGTCGGATAGAGCACCGGCAGCAGCGTGGCCAGCTCTGGATGCTGATACGAGGCGACGAACTGCGCATCGTCCTTCGGATCGGCGTAGTTCCACGCGTCCTTTTGGCTCATGGGGATGATCGCTTCGTTGATCAGCGGGTTGCCCAGGCGCGAGACCTGCACCCAGTCACCGGCGTGCTGGTTCGCCTGGCCGGGGCCGTTGCGCATCATCGCGCGCTGGCGGCTGGCCGCGGCCCAGACGCCGATCACCGAGGTGGCCGCCGCCGGGTCCGTGGCGCCGGAGCCGTCCATGGTCAGCAGCGTCTTCGGGATCTGGATGGCGATCGAATGCACGTTGTAGCCGGCGACCGAGTTCCGCCCCGGCGCGTTGGCCAGCGGAATCAAGTGCAGCATCTGCACCGGCCGCAAGGCGCCGAGGTCGAAGATCGAGCCAAGGTCGACCCAGAACGCGTCGGCGCGCTGTCCGGCGAACACCGTCTCGCCGCTTTGAAGCTGCGTGGTCGCCGATGCCGCAAGCGCCTCGTAGTTTGGCGTCGAGCGTGGGCCGATGTTGCAGGGCGGGCAGGGCACGCCGTCGGCAAGCACGGTGGCCTTGCCGGAGTGGCGGTCGCCATCCACGCGCGTCACGGAGTAGGTTTGCCGCAGGTTCCAGTTCTTGTCGGTCAGTGATGCGATCGGGCCGGTGTTGTAGAGGAACGTGTTGGGATTCGTCATCTGCGTGGTGAAGCGGAACTGGTAGGTGATCTCCGCCACGCCGTCGGCGTTGTTGTCGATCAGGATCTCGTACAACACATCATCGCCGAAGTTGAAGAAATTTGGCCCACCCGCGGGCTCTTCCAGCGGAATGTAGTTGGCGATGATCGTGACCGTGTCCGGACGATCGGGGCTGACAAAGGCGTAGAGGTCCGTGTTGTCGGCGACCGGGTCCGCCGAGATCTCAGGGGCTTCCCTGTGCGAGGACATGGCTCATCCTCCGAGTCGAGAGTGACCGGCTGCAAACTGACGAGAAAAATCGAGGATCAGGCCGTGGCGTGGCCGTAGACGCGGGCGAGGTAGGCGACGAGCGCGGGATCGCGGTGCACCACTTCACGCGTGCCCATCATCAGCACAACCTCGCCCTTCGCGGCGTCGCGGATGTAGGCGACCGTGGGCACGTCGCCGGTCGGCTGAGCGGTCCTCAGGGCCGAAGCAGAGGTCGCGGTGGAGATGCTGCCGCGCGAGTGACGGTTTGCGGCGACGAGGCCGGGAACGGCGGCCAGCGCCCCGGCGGCTGCCGCCCCCATGCCGGATTTCGCCAGCAGGCTGCGGCGAGAGATCGTATGCATCGTTTGCTCCTTTCAGCCGTGCCTACGCAGCGAGCCGGCGAGAGGATCATCGATGTTCGCGGCATATGTGATCAATTCACCAGCGGTGGTAGGAGTAGGGCAGCGCTAATCGGCGCAGAATCCGATTGAAGTGCCGGCAGAAGGGGCGGTAATTGAACGCCGGATTCCACCGGAGGAGCAATCGTGATCAGGCGAGGCCGAGCGCCGCCGCTACGTTTTGCAGCGCCTCGATCAACTGCTCGGTGTGGCGGGGCAGGCCGACGCTGATACGGATGCAGTCGCGCAGCAGCGGCGTGTCGAAATGGCGGATGAAGACGCCATGCTCGCGCAGCCGGTCACGTAGCTGGCGGGCATCGCCGCGCAGTACATCGCAAAGGATAAAGTTGGTGTGAGACGGATGCGGCCGCAGAAAGGGAACTCCGGCCAGCAGCGCATTCAGCCGCTCGCGCTCCTGCACGACCAGCGCCGCGCGCTCGTCCAGCACCGCCGCGTCCTCCAGCGACGCCACCGCCGCGACCTCCGCGGCCACGTTGACGCTGTACGGCTGACGGATGCGGAAGGCGACCTCGGCCAGCTCCGCCGCCATCGCCGCGTAGCCCACGCGCAGCCCCGCAAGGCCTGCCCACTTGCTGAAGGTGCGCAGCACGATGAGGTTCGGCTGCTCCAGCACCCGCGGCGCCGCGCTGGGCACGCCGGCAAACTCGATGTACGCCTCGTCGACCATGACCGGCAGGCCGAAGCCGAGCAGCCCCTCCAGTTCCTCGCGCGAAAGCAGGTTCCCCGTCGGATTGTTGGGCGAGGTGACGAAGATCAGCTTCGTTCGTGCATCCAGCCGCTCGGCCACCGCGCCCACGTCCACGCTGAAGTCGGCGCGGCGCTGTACGGGCAGCGTTCCGCCGCCGGCGACATCGGCTTCAAAGGCGTACATGCCGAAGGTCGGGATCAGGTCGATGGCATTGTCGCCCGGGCCGAGGAACATGCTGGCGAAGATCTGGATCAGCTCGTCGCTGCCGGCGCTGGCGACGATGCATTCGACGGGCAGGTTCAGGTGCCGCGCCAATGCCTGGCGCAGTTCGCGTTCGTCCGGATCCGGGTAGATGTGATAGTCGCGGAAGCGGTCAAGCGCTGCCAATGCCTTCGGCGCCGGTCCGTAGGGGTTCTCATTGGCATCGAGCTTGGCGACCGTCTCCAGTGGGATGCCCAGCCGCTGAGCCAGCACGCGCGGCGGCTCGATCGCCACATAGCCGGGCAGGCTCAGGATCTCCGGGCGCACCAATCCCAGCACGCCGCCGTTGCCGGACTCCGATCGTGCCGTCGCCATCAGCGTGACTCCAGCCGCACTTCGATCGCGCGCGCGTGACCGGCAAGCCCCTCGGCGTGGGCGATGCGCGCCGCCGCCGGCCCCAGCCGTTCGAGATCAGCATCGCCCAAAGCCACCACGCTCGTCACCTTCAAGAAGTCTGAGACGGTCAGCGGCGAGGCGTAGCGGGCGCTGCCGCCGGTGGGCATCACGTGGCTCGGGCCGGCGATGTAGTCTGCCAGCGCCTCAGGCGACGACTCGCCGACGAACAGCCCGCCGGCATTGCGCACCCGCTCGGTGTAGTTGCCCGCGTCGCGCATCAAGAGGCACATGTGCTCCGGCGCGTACTCGTTCGCCAGATCGAACGCCTCGTCCATGTCCCGCGCGATCACGGCGCCGCCGCGGTTGGCGAAGGCCGCCGCGGCGATCGGCCCGCGGGGGATGAGCTTGAGCTGCCGCTCGACTTCGATCGCCACGCGCTCGGCGAGGGGGTGCGAGTCGGTAATCAAGATCGGGCTCGCGATCTCGTCGTGTTCGGCTTGCGCGATCAGGTCCGCCGCGCAAAGCACCGGATCGGCCGTCTCGTCCGCAATCACCAGCGTCTCGGTCGGCCCGTAGAGCGCGTCGATACCGGTGACGCCGATCACGCGCCGCTTCGCCAGCGTCACGAAGATGTTGCCCGGCCCGCAGATCTTGTCGACCCGCGGCACGCTCTCCGTGCCGTAGGCGAGCGCTGCAACCGCCTGCGCGCCGCCGCAGGCGAAGACACCTGCGCAGCCCGCAATCTCCGCCGCCACCAGCTTGATCGCCGGCACGCGACCGTCCGGCCCTGCCGCCGAACAGACGTACACCTCCTCCACGCCCGCGACGATCGCCGGCAGCGCCGTCATCAGCAGCGAAGAGGGGTAGACGACCGCCGATCCCGGCATGTAGACGCCGGCGCGTTGCAATGGCCGCACCACCTGCCCCAGGCCCCCGTCGTGAAAGCCGTGCTGCGCGTGGCGCAGCTGCGCCTCGTGGTACGTGCGGATGCGCGCCGCCGCCTCGCGCAGCGCCGAGACCAACTCGGGCGTGATCGCCGGATCGCGGTATGCGGCGCGGATTTCGTCCTTCGCCACGCAGAGCGGCCGTGGCGCCGAGCCGTCGAGCGCCTCGTTGAAGCGCTGCACGGCGGCGTCACCCTCGTCGCGCACGGCGCGCACGATCCGCGCCACCGTCTCCTCGACCGAAAGCCCCGGTCCGAACAGCGCCCGATCGCGGGCGCGCAGATGCTCGGGCACCTCAACCTCGTCGAGCGCCGGCCGGCGCAGGATCGTACGCCGCGCCTCCGACGCGCCCTCTACGATGCGCATCCGAGATACCTCGCGACCGCGACGCGCGCCCGCTCGCGCGACTGCTCGAGGAACGAATCCACGTGTGCCGTCGAGACATGGCGAATCGTGTCTTGCAGCAAGTCAGGAATCGTCTCCAAAAAGCGGTGGTACGCGTCTGGATCGTCCATCCATGCCTGGCGCAGATGGCGGCCGCCCTGAAACTTGAACCGTTCCCAGTCCGGCGGGTGCCGCGTGAGGTCGATCGCGACCTCCTGCCAGCGGCGCAGGGTCTCCGAATCAAGGAAACCGACGTCTACCGCCAGCGCACACTCGCTGAGCGCGTCGCGAATCTCGTCCACCTCTCCGCGCGCCTCGCGCCGCCGCCGGTCCAGCTCATACTGCAGCAGGCGATCCATCATGTTGGCCTGTTCGCTCCCGCCCAGCGCCGAGAGCTGGCCGAAGTGCGGCCGGTACATGCTCTCGATGTAGGTTTCGTCCAGCACAAGATGCGTGATATACCCCGCCACGAACCCCGCCGTCTGCGGATCGAGCCGATCGGCGTCCGCCAGATGCAGGTTGGCCCTGAAAAACTCCTCCACGCTGTCCTGGTGTTCGAGGCTGTCAAGGTCGAAGTAGTGTGTCTCGCGCCGGTCGCCGCGGGTGAGCACGCGGATATCGGGTGTCGTGGCGCCGAGGTAGTAGGCGCCGCTCTCGGACGAGAGCGGGGCACTGTCCAGCTCCTGCGCCAGGTCGCGGGCGGCGGCCATGTGGAAGAAGATCGGCGGCATACGCGCTCACCTCGACGCCGGCGCGGCCGCGGCCCGCCGGAAACCGTCGACGAGGCGCCGGCGCAACGCCTCGGCGGCCTCCGGCAGCGTTCGGCGGCCGGCGATCAGGCAGTTGGTGGACTCGAACACCGCCTCGATGATCTTCAGATTGTTCGCCGCGATCGACTTGCCCGTCTCCGAACCCTCGATCAGCACCTCCGCGTCCTCAGGCACGAAGCCCTCGGAGGCGCCGGCCACGGGCAGCACCTGGTAGCGGCCGAAGTGGCGGCTGCGCGCGTACTGATCGGCGATATTCGGATATTCCGAGGCGATGCGCACGACGTCGCGGCCGGCTCGCCGCCAGGTCGCCAGCGCCTCGTGGATGTTGTCCGCGGGCAGGGCGGCGTCCACCACGGCGGCGATTCCGTAACGTGAGCGGCCGAGATCAACGACCTCTTCCACCGGGCTGTCCGGAAAGGCGAGCAGATGCTCGCGCAGCACGTCGCGCCCCGTCATGGCGAGGTCAAAGTTGCCGAGGGCGATCTGCTGCGGCATATCCTGCGGCCGGATAACCTTCACATCCAGCCCCGAGACGCCGGAGCGCGGCCTGCGCACGAAGCCGGCCTCGCTGTACCCATCGAAGTACAACCCCGCCTCGCGCAGGCTCTCGCAGGCGTGACGCTGCTGATGGCCGTCCGGCACGGCCAGGCGCAAGAGATCCGGGCGACGCCGCCAGCCGTCCCAGGTGCGCGGCGCCGGCTGCGCTGCCAGCCGCGGCAGTTGCAGGCCGTCGCCAAACGGCGCGCCCCCGGGCAACGCCAACAGTCGCGCCAGCACAGGGGCCAGTGCGCGGCTGCCCAGACTGCGCCGGCTGGCGATCAGCCAGGCCTCACCGGAGAGAACGGTCAGCAGCGGCTGCAGGCCGCGATCAGAGATCGCAGCTTCGGCGGCAGTCTGCAGCAGCACCAGGTCGGCGTCCTCCGGTGGATACGCCTCGCCCGATCCCTGGATCGGGATCACCCGCGCCGCCGGCAGCCGCGCCGACAGCGCACAGGCCTCGGCCAGCGTGGGCAGGTCGCTGGCGATCCGCAGCCCGGCAAAACCCGGCCAGCGGGCCGGCGCCCCCAGCCGCCGCGCCGTCTCGGCATCGGTGGCGAGCCGCGCCGCGAACTGCCCGAAGGGCAGCGGTCGCAGCAGCACCAGTTCGTCCTGTGGAAAGCGCAGCCGCAGCTCCTCGATCCAGGCGAGACTGCAAATGCCCAGGTCATAGTTGCCGAGCGCCACCTGAATGGGAATGTCGCGCTCGCGAAAGACGCGCATCGTGGCGTCCTCCGGGCCGGCTGCAAGCGGCAGACGCAGGGCGCGCGAGCCGTTCGCGTAGTCGCCGTTGGCGAAGCCGGCCTGCTCAAGCAGGCGAGCGGTGGGTCCGCGCAGATCGCCGGTGGGCAGTGCAAGCTTGATCACGCGCTACCTGCCAGCAGCCCCAACGCCTCGGCCAGTGAGGCCACCGCGAGGCGTGACCCGCTTCCGCCCACGAGCGCAAGCTCACCATCCGCGGCGACGCTCAGCCGCGGCGCGGCGGGGTCGCCTGGCGCGAGCGCAGCCGGCCGTCCCTGGCGATGCGCCAGCCGCGCGACGGCGGCCGCGCGCGCCAGCGCTTCCGCGCCGGGGCCGTCCGGGGCGATAGCCAGGCACTCGGCGGCATCGCTCCCCGCGTCGCCCAGCAGCGCTGCCAGCCGATCGGCCTGCAAGCCGAAGCCGCAGGCTGGCACTGCCGTGCCACCGGCATCGCTGATCAGGCGGTCGTAGCGACCGCCGGCGGCGATCTCGCTGCCGCCAAGCGAGAGATGGAACACCGGGCCGGTGTAGTACTCGAAGTCGCGCAGCGCCGTCGCGTTGATGCGGGGCTCGATGCCGGCAAGCTCCAGCGTGCGGCCGATCAGCTCCAACTCGTCCAGAGGCGAGTTCATCGCAGGCACGCTGTCGCCGAAAGCCGCGCGCAGGTTGCCGATGTAGGCGACGCCCGCGTCCTCCACGTCGCTGAGCAGCCGTAATCCCGGACCCAGCGCAGGCAGCCGCGCCTCCAACTCGCGCATGACATCGAGGTCGCCGTCGAGCAGGCGGTCGTACAGGTCCGAGCGCTCGTCCGCCGTGTAGCCGGCCTGCTCCAGCAGGGCCCGCACGATACCGCCGTGCGAAAGCGTGATCGCGGCATCCGCGATCCCGAGCGCGGTCAGGCTATCCAGCGCCACCAACACCAGTTCGACGTCACCAGCCGGCCAGGTGTTGCCGATCAGCTCGGCGCCGCACTGCCACAGCTCGCGCGGCTGCTCGTCGCGACTGAAGCGGAAGATGTTCTGAACGTAGCAAAGCTTGGCCACGCCGCCGCCAAGGCGCTCGCGGAACAAGCGTGCGACCGGGATCGTGGCGTCCGGGCGCAGCACCACGCGCTCACCCGTCCAGCCGTCCCAGTCAAGGAACGAGTAGACGCGGCCCAGCAGCTGCGGCGAGAGCGTGCCGCTGCTGGTGAAGAGGTGCAGGTGTTCGAGCGTGGGCGTGCGCACCTCGCCGTAGCCCCAGGCGGCGCAGACTTCGCGGAAGGCGGACTCGATCCGGCGGAAGCGCGCCATCTCCGCCGGTAGCCGATCGCGCATCCCCCGGCACAGTAAGGACTCGGCAGTGGAACTCATCTGGGGTTGACTCGCATGGCCTCTCTGGCGTCACGGCGGCGCCGAGCTTCATTCTAGCGAGTGCGTTTTTGCGCGGGCAACCAAACGCGGCAGCGTCAGCGTGGCGCCGCGACGCCGGGGTGCGCCTCACGTGTGCAACGTGACTTCCCCGGCCGCGAGGACCGCACGCGAGCCGTCGTCTCGCTCGAGCACGAGCCCTCCGTCGTCCGTGACGTCGACAGCAAGGCCCGTCTCGATCGTCTCGCCCGCCCGCACGGTGATTCGCCGTCCCAGGGTGTTCAGTCGGGCTCGCCAGCGATCCCGCACTGCGCCGCCACGCTCGCTCTCATCCAGCAGCGTCGCGAGGCGCATCAGCACGGCGCGGAGCACTTCGCCGCGCTCAAGTGGCTGCCCCAGACGTTCGCTAAGGCTGGTGGCGATGCCGCGCAGTTCGGGCACCGACCCCGCCGCGAAGTTGACGTTGATGCCGACGCCGACCAGCGCCAGCGCCGGCTCGTCGCCGCGCAATTCGGCGTCGATCAGCACGCCGCTCAGCTTCAAACCGTCCATCTGCACGTCGTTCGGCCACTTGATCTCGGTTCGCACGGGGCAGACCGCTTCGACGCCCTCCGCCACTGCCAGCGGCACAACCATCGCGAGTTGCCGAAGCACGGTGAGCGACGGGCGTAGGATAGCCGTGAAGTAGAGGTTGACGCCGCCAACAGAAACCCACGAGCGGCCCATACGGCCGCGCCCCGCAGTTTGTTCCTCGGCAAGCACGACGGTGCCGGCCGGCGCACCCGCATTGGCCAGGGCACGAGCGACGGTCATTGTCGAATCGACCTCGCGCCGGTAAACGAGACGCCAGCGTTCGCTCAGCGACGCCTGCACCCGCTCGACGTCGATCTCGCCGCTCATGACTCTCCGGCCATCGCACGCACTCGCATGTGGAACTGCGGCCCATGAGAAAGCCCGGAAGCAGACGCTTCCGGGCTTTTCGTGCGAGTTGCGAGGACCTCGAACCCGCCCTCTGCTAGGCCGCAGCCACCTCTCGGAGGCCGCG
>DATGEL010000028.1 GCA_035310145.1 Dehalococcoidia bacterium | reverse complement strand
CGACAACAAGCTGGTGATGGCCTCGCTGTTGCAGGGCGACGCGGCCGCGGGGATCGAGCCGCTGGCGGGCACGGTCGACCTGATCTACATCGACCCGCCCTTCGACACCGGCGCCGACTTCAGCTTCCGCACGCAGATCGGGGATGAGGAGGTCGAGAAGGAGCCGGGAATCTTGGAGCATCTTGCGTACCGGGATACTTGGGGGGGGGGGGGTAAAACATCCTATCTTCAAATGCTTTACGACCGCCTCGTGGTCGCACGGGAGTTGCTGTCGGAAACCGGCAGTGTTTATGTTCACATCGGCCCACAAATAAACCATCTCGCTCGCTGCGTGCTCGATATGGTGTTCGGGGACGAGTACGACCAGCGTGAGATTATCTGGAAGCGCGTCGCCGCCCGAAGCCACGGTCGGTACTACCCGGCAACTCATGACTCCATACTGTTCTTTTCCAAGACCGAGAATCTGACATGGAATCAGCTATACGAACCACTTGACCCTTCCTACATCGCATCACACTATACGCTCCAAGATTCGAATGGCCGGCGTTTCATGGCGGACAATTGTCTCAATCAAAATCCGGATAGACCAAACCTGCGGTATGAGTGGCACGGACATATTCGGACTTGGCGATGGACTAAGGAGCGGATGCAGGAGCTGGACAAGGAAGGCCGCCTTTTATACACAAGTAGCGGGATGCCTCGTTACAAGCGGTATTTGGATGAATCGGAGGGTACGCCGCTTCAGTCCGTATGGACGGACATTCGCCCGCTAAACTCGCAAGCCAAAGAAGATACCGGCTACGACACCCAAAAGCCCGAGGCGCTGCTCGAACGGATCATCAAGGCGTCGTCCAACGAGGGCGATCTGGTCGCGGACTTCTTTCTCGGCTCGGGCACCACGGCGGCTGTGGCGCACAAGCTCGGCCGGCGCTGGATCGGCTGCGATTTGGGCCGCTTCGCGGTGCACACCTCGCGCAAGCGGCTGCTCGACCTCGGCGCGACGTTTGATGTCTACAACCTGGGCAAGTACGAACGCTCGCACTGGCAGGGCGTCACGCTGGGCGACCGGCTGCGCGCCTACGTCGATTTCATCCTCGCCCTCTACCGCGCCGAGCCGGCGCCCGGCTTCCGTCACCTGCACGGCAAGCGCGGCAGCCGCGCCGTGCACGTCGGCGCCGTCGATTCGCCCATCACCTTCGCCGAGCTGGCCGACGTGCTGGCCGAGTGCCGCGACACGCACACCAGCGCCGTCGACGTGCTCGGCTGGGAGTGGGAGATGGGCGTCAACGACCTGGCGCGCAAGCAGGCCGAGGCGGACGGCGTCGATCTGCGCTGCTACCAGATCCCCAACGACGTGATGGACCGGCGCGCCAAGCAGGCCGACGTGCGCTTCTACAGCCTCGCCTATCTCGAAGCCGCGGCGCGCGTCGTCGCCCCGCGCAGCGTGCAGATCGCGCTCACCGATTTCGTGATCCCCGACCTGGACCTGGTGCCCGCCGCCGTGCGCGAGAAGGTGACGCGCTGGTCGGACTACATCGACTACTGGGCCGTGGACTTCGACTATCACGACGACACCTTCTGCAACGGCTGGCAGGCGTTCCGCACGCGCGCCCGCCGCACGCTGGACACGGTCAGCGCCGCGCACACGTATCCCGCGCCCGGCCGCTACACCGTGCTGGTGAAAGTGGTGGACGTCTTCGGCATCGACTCGACGCGGCGGCTGGAGGTCAGCGTTTAATGCCCTCGGCCCATCGGCCCTCACCCCCGGCCCCTCTCCCAATCCTGGGAGAGGGGAGCTTGGAGCCGGTGGGGTTGGAGGCTGAAGGCGTGGCTGGGGTGGCGCGGCAGCTTCGCTGCGCGTGGGGCGGAGGGCTGGGAACGGTTCGCACGAGCGGAGCAGCCCTGCGCAACGGCGACGAACGTCCGATTGTGATAGAGGAGACCCCGGCGCCCAGCCGTAGGAGCCGGCGCCGTGTCGCCCTTCCGCGCAAAGCGCCGGAACCAAAGCCGGACTAACCCGACGCCGCCCCGCACAAGCACCGCCGGATCGCCCCTCCTCTTCTCCCAGGATTGGGAGAAGGAGAGGGGAAGGGGGAGAGGATGAGGGCCGAACGCGTCCGCGGCGTCTCGCCCGAGCTGGCCGAGGCCGCGCGCCGGCTGCGGCAGGAAGCGACGCCGGCGGAGCGCGTGCTCTGGCAGGCGCTGCGCGGCGGCCGGCTGGCCGGTCTCAAGTTCCGCCGCCAGCACGCCGTCGGCCCCTTCGTGCTCGACTTCTTCTGCCCGAAGCACAAGCTCGTCGTCGAAGTCGACGGCGCCGTGCACAACACGCCCGATCAGCGCGATCGCGACGCCGGCCGCGACGAGCGCTTGCAGCAGGTGGGCTACCGCGTGCTGCGCCTGCGCAACGCGGAGGTGCTGGGCGATTTAGATCGGGCGTTGGGGAGGATTGCGGAGGCCGTTCGGCCCTCACCCCCTGACCCCCTCTCCCAATCCTGGGAGAGGGGGGACTCAGTGCGATCGTTCGGGGCTGAAGGCGCGGGAGTTGCGCCACGGACGCGAGGGCGGCAAACGAGCCTGACCCGACGGGGGGACTCAGCGCGATCTTCCGCGGCTGAAGGCGCGGGTGTTGCGCCGCCTCGGCCGGCGCGGCGGTCAAGAGCGGCGCCCCGCGCGGCACAGCCAGACGCGCCAACGGCGCCGTCCACCCCGGCGGCGCCGCAATCCGCGCCCAACGCCGCGCACCGCGCCGCCCGCCCGCCAAAGCCAGACGCGCCAAAGGCGCCGTCACCGCGCCCCGCTAACCCGACCAAATCCCGCGCCAGCACCCCAGGATCGCCCCCTTCCTCTCCCAGGATTGGGAGAGGAAGGGGGAAGGGGGATAGCGAGGGCCGAAGGGCCGAAGACACGCCATGCCAAGAACAGCAACCCGCGCCCGCCCCACCCGCATCGCCGAGACGCAGCTCTCGATGATCGCCGCCGGTCCGCTGCTGGAGGCGGGCAGCGTCGATCCCTACGCCGTGCCCGGCGCCAACCAGCGCCAGCCCAGCGCCGCCCTGCTCGTGCCCGGCCTGCGCGCCGCCGTCAACGCCTGGCGCGCCGACGACTATCCCGGCCTCAGCGAAACCACGCGCCGCCTGTTCAGCTTCTGGTTCGAGGACGAGCACAAGCTGCGCGACGGCGGCGCCTTCCGCTACTACTTCGGCCAGCGCGAGGCGATCGAGACGATCGTCTACTGCTGTGAAGTCGCTGCCGCGCGCAGCTTCCGCGCCCTGCTGGAGCGTGACGAGGAGAACGTTGTCACCAGCTACGATCGCTATCAAAACCTGCAGCAGTACCGCCGCGCCGACATGGGGCCGGGCACCGAGCAGCCCTACGACCCCAACGCGGACCGCTTCCCGCGCTATCTCTGCAAGCTCGCCACCGGCGGCGGCAAGACCAAGGTCATGGCGCTGGCGATCGTCTGGTCCTACTTCCACAAGCTCTACGAGCCCGACTCGCCGCTGGCGCGCAACTTCGTGCTGATCGCGCCCAACCTGATCGTCTTCGAGCGGCTGCGCACAGACTTCGGTTCCGGCCGCATCTTCGTGCAAGACCCGCTGATTCCGCCCGAATGGCGCCCCGACTTCGATCTGCAGGTCGTCTTGCAGGACGAGGCGGCGCCGCCCTCGGCCACCGGCACGCTCTACCTCAGCAACGTGCAGCGGCTCTACGAGGAGAAGGCGCAAGATGAGTCCAACCCGGTCGAGGCGTTGCTGCCGCCGCCCGTGCGCCGCGACCTGCGCGCCGGCTCGGCCGAAGAACTGATCGAGCGCGTCGGCCGGCACGACGACCTGATCGTGCTCAACGACGAGGCGCACCACGTCCACGACGAGAAGCTCGCCTGGAGCCGCGTGATCGCCGGCCTGCACGAGCGGCTGACGGCGCGCGGGCTGCCGGGGCTGGCGGCGCAGCTCGACTTCAGCGCCACGCCCAAGCACAACGACGGCGCCCTGTTCGAGTGGATCGTCAGCGACTACTCGTTGGCCGACGCGATCGCCGCCGGCATCGTCAAGCAGCCGCTGCTGGGCGAGCTGAGCGACCCGCACGAAATCCCCAGCGACAACGCCGCCGTGACCTACCGCCAGTGGATCGACGCGGGCGTGGCGCGGCTCAAGCAGTACGAGGAGGTGCACGAGCGCGCCGGCAAACAGCCGCTGCTGTTTGTGATGGCCGCCGACACCGCCGCCGCCGACCAGATCGCCGCCTACCTCGAGTCGCTCGACGGCTTCGCCGGCCGCGTGCTCACGATTCACACCAACCGCCAGGGAGAGGTGTCTGAGTCGGCCAGCGGCAAGGCGGCCAAAGAGGAGCTGGAGCGGCTGCGCAAGGCCAGCCGCGAGGTCGATTCCGACGAGAACCCGTATCGGGCCATCGTCTCCGTGCTGATGCTGCGCGAGGGCTGGGACGTGCGCAACGTCACCGTCGTTGTCGGCCTGCGCCCGTTCAAGGCCGAGAGCCGCATCCTGCCCGAGCAGACGATCGGCCGCGGCCTGCGGCTGATGTACCCCGGCCAGCCCGGCGCCCGCGAGCAGGTCGATATCCTCGGCACGGAGGCGTTCGAGAGCTTCGTCAAGCAGCTCAAGCAGAGCGACAACGTCGAGTTCAAGAGCCGCCGCATCGATACACCGCTGGAGGGCCGCACGATCGCGGTCTTGGCGGCGCGCATCGCGGCGTACGACATCAGCGTGCCGCAGCTTTCGAACCTGCTGCGCCGCTCGGAGGAGCAGATCGGCCGCATCGACGTCACGGCGCTGGAGGGCAGGCGGCTGGAGCTTGAGGACACGATCCCGGACGAGACGCTGCGCTACACCCTGCGCGACGTGCTCACCAGGCGCGTGCAGGAGGAGTTCGACCTGGAGTTGCCGCTGCCCACCAACTCGCAGGGCATCCTCTGGTTCTACACTCGCTGGATCCAGCGCGAGGCGCGCGTGCCGCAGGCGCTGTTCGACACGCTGGTGGGCCTGGTCAAGCGCTATCTCAGCGCCGTCGCCTTCGGCCGCGCCGTGGACCTGGACGATCCGCGCGTCTTCTGGCGGCTGATGCGCGACGATGCCCGCGCCGCCGTGGTCGGGCCGTTTGTCAGCGCGATCAACCGCGTGGTGCGCGAGGAGACGCGGGTCGAGCTGCGCGGCGAGGCGCTGCGCGTTGCAGAGACGCGGGCCTTCGTCTGGGGCAAGGAGGTCTGCGAGGGGCGCAAGACCGTCTTCAACCTGGTGCCGGTGGACAGCGCTCTGGAAGCGGCGCTGGTCGAGTTCATGGACGAGGCGCCAGATGTGGCGGCCTACGCCAAGAACGCCAAAAAGCTCTTGACGATCGACTACCAGAGCGCCAGGGGCCACTTCCGCCTCTACGAGCCGGACTTCGTGGTGAGGCTCACGAACGGCGAACACTGGCTGGTGGAAACGAAGGGGCTCGAAGACCTCGAAGTAGCGCTGAAAGACGCCCGCGCCCGCACCTGGTGCCGCGACGCCAGCGAACTGACCGCACACAGCGCGGCGCCGCAGCGCTGGCAGTACAGCAAGATCATGGAGGCAACGTTCTACAGCCACCGCGGCCGCACCTTCGACAGCCTCGTGCGCTACGCCGGGCAGTGAGAGGGCGTGCGGCGCCTTCGGCCCTCATCCCCCTTACCCCTTCTCCCAATCGTCCAGATTGCGCGAAGCGCGATGTCAATGGCGAAGGGGCGATCCTGCTGGAGAAGTTCCGAGGGTGGGTCGGGTTAGCCGGTCGTGGTGTGTCGCGCCGGCCGGCGTGAGCTGCGTACGCCGAGCGCCCGTCCAATGGCCCACAAGGCCGCGCCTTCAGCCTCCGCGCGCCGAGCTGAGTCCCCCCTCGCCCAGGCTTGGGAGAGGGGCCGGGGGTGAGGGCCGGGCCGCCACGCCCAGCCAGCCGCGCATCGCCGCGATCACCTGCGGCATGCAGCCCGTGTACACGTGATCGGCGCCCTCGATGCCCACGACGATCAGGTTCGTGCACTGCCGCGCCAGCTCCGGCGCCGCGGCCACCGTCGCGCTCACGGCCGAGCCGTCGTTTGCCTCCAGCGAGCCGTAGAGCAGCAGCGCCGGGCAGTGCACCGCCGGAAAGTGCCGCACCACGTCGTAGCGGTCTTCCGGGCCGTACTTCTTCAGATACTGCGCGGCGGCGAAGTAGCCGGCGATCGGCGCCTGCACGCGCAGCAGCGTCTCGCCGCGGCCGGCATCGACAAGCGCCTGCGCCTCGGCCAGCGTCTCGCGGAACTGCGCCCCGTTCGCAGCCGCCAGCAGCGTGGCGTGGCAAAAGCGCGGCGGCGAGAGCGCGATCAGGCAGGCAGCCTCGCTCGTGGCGGCCTGCGTCAGCACGGCCTTGACCGCGCCCAGGCTGTGGCCGGCGAGCCCAACGCGCTGGTGGCCCCGCGCCCTGAGGAAGCGCAGACCCGCGTCAAGGTCGAGCCGCGCCTCGTCCAGATCCTCGAGGGCGACGCCGCCCAGGCGCGGCCCGTCGGCGTGCGCCGTGCGGCTGATGATATCGTGGCCGCGCGTGCTCAGCGCCAGCACCGCCACGCCGGCCGTCGCCAGCCCTTCCGCCAGCGCCCGCTGCACGGGCGAGAAGGCGTTCCCGCCGGCGCCGTGCGCCAGCACGCAGGCGTCGGCGAGCGCCGGCGGCTCGCCCAGGGCCGGCCAGTAGGCCCCGTCCAGCAGGCAGTCGTCGTCCGTGCGCACGCTCACCAGGTCCACCAGCATCGCCGCCCTCCGCTCAGCCATCGTCGCTGCCGCAGAGCATAACGCAGCCGGCGCCCGCGGCGCGTCAGATCCGCACGATCTGACCGGCGCGGGCGGCGCTTGTGGTGCGGCTGCGAGAGAATTGCCGCGCGAACCGCTTGTCCGCGGGCGCCGCGCGGACAAGACTGGAAACCATGAACGCGCGCGAGGGGCACGCTCCGCGCTCTGGTCGCGCCACGGCCGGCGTGGCGCTGCGCCCGAAGCCGTCCGGCGCCGCGGCGCTGACCGGTTATCTGGACGCGGTGCGCGCCATCGCCGAGGCTGCCTCCGGCGACCCGGCCGCACTCGATCCGGCCGCCGTCGCGGTCGAGGCGGCGCGGGTGCTGGCCGGCATCACCAGTCTCTCGGCCTGCTGCATCTACCTGGCCGATCGCCAGGCGGGCCTGGCGCGCTGCCTGGCCCAGAGCGGCTATCCGTCCGCCTTCATGGAACGCTACGAGCAGCTCGCGCTGGACGGCCGCTCGCTCACCGCCGTGGCGCTGCGCACGGGCGAGCCGCAGTATTCCGGCGCCTCGCCTCCCGGTGAGACCGCGCGCGAGATCATGGCGCTGATCGGCGCCAACACCTTCATCATCGTGCCGTTTCACAGCGGCGGCCGGGTCAGCGGCACGGTCAACATGGCCGGTGTGCGCGCCGCCGCGCCGCCGGCCGCGGAGGTCGCCCTGCTGCAGATCGTGGCCGAGCAGATCGGCCACGCGGTGGTGGCGGCGCGGCTGCATCGCGAGAGCGCCGCGGCCGGCGAGCGCGCCCGCTTTCTGGCCGAGGTCAGCCGCAGCTTCAACGCCACCCTCGAGCTGGCCGGCGTGCTCGAGGCCGTCTGCCGCCGCGCCGTCGGCGTGCTGGGCGACTGGTGCGTGATCTACCTGCGCGACGAGGTGCGCGAGCTGGTTGAGATGCGCGCCGTGCAGCACCGCGAACCGGCGCGGGCCGAGATCGTGCGCCGCGTCTTCGCCGCGCGGCCGATCAAGGTCGGCGAAGGGGTGGCCGGCACCGTGATCCTCAGCGGCGAGCCGCGCGTCTTCCGCGCCTTCGGCGAGGAGCAGATCCGCGCCCTCGCCCCGCGCGACGATGAAGCCTACATGAAGGAGCTGCGCCAGGTCCGCTCCTGGGCCTGCCTGCCGCTGATGCAGCGCGGCCACGGCCTCGGCGCGATCGTGATCGCCCGCACCGACCGCGAGCTGGACGACGACGACCTGGAGTTCGCCGGCGCTTTCGCCGGCATCGCCGCCGGCGCGATCGCCAACGCCCGCCTGTTTGAAGCCGAGCGCACGTTGCGCCGCGTGGCCGAGATCCAGCAGGCCGAGCTGGCCGCCGCCGACCGGCAGAAGGATGAGTTCCTCTCCGTCGCCTCGCACGAGCTGCGCACGCCGCTCACCTCCGCCCAGGGCTTCGCCCAGGTGCTGCTGCGCCGCCTGCGCCGGCAGACGGAGCCGGACTCCGGCCTGATGGAGGGTCTCGGGGTGATGGAGGGGCAGTTGCGCCGTATCGGCGGGCTGCTGAACGACCTGCTCGACTTCACCCGTATCCAGACCGGCTCGCTGCCCTTGCGCCCCGTGACCACGGACCTCGTCGCGCTGACACGGGCCGTGGTCGAGCACGTCCGCCTGGCGCCCGGCGGCGATCGCATTGCGCTTTCGGCGCCGGAGGCGCCGGTGGCCGGCGTGTGGGATCCGCAGCGCGTCGAGCAGATCATCGTCAACCTGCTGGAGAACGCGCTCAAGTACAGCCCCGGCGGCGGCCCGGTGGAGGTGAGCGTGCGGGCGGAAGATGGCCAGGCGCTGCTCCGCGTGCGTGACCACGGCCTGGGTGTGCCCGCAGCCTCGCTGGGGCGGCTGTTCCAGCGCTTCTACCGCGTGCCGGACGAGCAGCACCGCCAGATCAGCGGCATCGGCGTCGGCCTCTACATCAGCCGCACGATCGCCGAGCAGCACGGCGGCACGCTCACAGTCGAGCAGCCCAACGGCCCCGGCGTGCGCTTTGTGCTGCGCCTGCCGCTCGCCCCACCCGCTCAGCCGGAGTAGCTTCCGGTTGTACGGCTATACCCGGTTGCCGGTCCGGCCCCGTGGCCATCCGACGTCGATCCGTTACCGTTCGTTCACGACATTGCAACCTGCAGGGCTGAGCCGCGGCCGTCTCTCCGACGATATACAGGTAGGCGGCCGGTGGTGTTTTCACATTCCACATCCACGGCACGCCGTCGCAGGGCTTTTGCGTCGGTCCCTTTTGCTGAGCTTGCGTCCGTGCGCGTCGGACGGGCGCCCGCCGCTCACCGCCTGCGTGTCCTGGCTGCACCCTGGGTAACCCTGCGACGGCCTGCCGGGAGATCCCACAGCGAACCTGCCTCACGCGGCCCGCCGCTCGCCTTGACGCGCCAGCGGTCCGACCATAGGCTACGGCGCAGAGTTTTCCGCAGATTCGGCGGCGGCGCACGGCAGCGCAGGAGGCATGGTTCACATGGCCGCAGCGACGAACGGCTTCGCCTCTGGGTACGACTTCAACGACCTGGTGCAGCCCGAGCAGGGTCTGATCAGCCGGCGCATCTTCGTCGAGGATGAGGTCTACCAGCTCGAGCTGGCGAAGATCTTCGCCAGGTGCTGGCTCTTTCTCTGCCACGAAAGCCAGATTCCCAACCCCGGCGACTTCTTCAGCGCCTACATGGGCGAAGACCCGGTGCTGGTCACGCGCGGCAAGGACGGCAAGGTGCGCGCCTTCCTCAACTCCTGCCGCCACCGCGGCATGCGCGTCTGCCGCGCCGACGCCGGCAACGCCGCCGCCTTCACCTGCGCCTATCACGCCTGGACCTACGCCGGCGACGGCCGCCTGATCGGCGTGCCCAACCACGCCGACGCCTACTACGGCGACCTGGACAAAGAGCAGTGGGGGCTGGTGCCCGTGCCGCGGCTGGAGCGCTATGCCGGCCTGATCTTCGGCGCCTGGGACGCCAACGCGGTGACGCTGGAGGAGTACATCGGCGACTTCGCCTACTACCTCGACCTCTGCTTCAACCGCCGGCCCGGCGGCGTCGAGTTCGTGCCCGGCACGCACAAGTGGCAGATGCCCTGCAACTGGAAGTTCGCCGCCGACAACTTTGTCGGCGACATGTACCACGCACCCTTCAGCCACGGCTCGGCGCTGCGCGTGCGCGCGGAGGCGGAAGGGCTGAACGGGCCAGCCGCCCGGCTCACGCAGCCGCCGATGATGCAGGTCAGCGCCGGCGGCGGTCACGGCATGGGTGTAACGCTGCTGGACGACCCGGAGGGCCGCCAGTTCCCGCAGCGGCCGGCTATGCAGGAGTACATGGACAGCATCCGCCCGGAGGTCGAGGCGCACCTGGGCCCCGAGCGGGCGCACAAGCTGTCCACGGTGCACGCTACGCTGTTTCCCAACTTCTCCTTCCTTGGCAGCGGCACGGTGCGCGTCTGGCAGCCGAAGGGGCCGGAGAAGATGGAGATCTGGGCCTGGGTCTACGTCGACAAGGACGCGCCGGAGCGAATCAAGCAGATGGTGCGCCGGCAGAGCGCCTACAACTTCAATCCTTCCGGCATGTTCGAGCAGGACGACGGCGAAAACTGGAACCAGTGCACCGCCTCCAGCCGCGGCTACATCGCCCGGCAGTATCCCTTCAATTACCAGATGGGGCTGGGCCACGAGCGGGCGATGGAGGAGTATCCCGGCCGGCGCGGCGCCAACTTCGCCGAGATCAACCAGCGCGGCTACTACGCCCGCTGGCGCGAGCTGATGACCGCGGAGTGATAGCGGGCTGGTGAGGCCGCCGGCATCTGATCGCGGCCGTTCGTGAACGGCCCGTCGCGGCGCCGGCCGCGCCCCGGCAGCGCGCAAGCGCCAGGTCAACCCCAGCAGACGCCGGCGCGCGAGAGGAGAGTGCGGCGCGATGACGATCGTGGCCCCGGACCTGCTGCGCGAAGTCGAGCAGTTTCTCTACCACGAGGCGCGGTTGCTGGACGAGCGGCGCTTTCATGCGTGGATCGAGCTGTTCACCGAGGACATCCACTACTGGATGCCCACGCGCAGCAACCGTTACCTCAACGATCTCGACAACGAGCTGTCGAAGCCGGACGAGCTGGCCTACTTCGACGACAACCTGACGATGCTGCGCGGCCGCGTGGCGCGGCTCGATACCGGCATGGCCTGGGCCGAAGACCCGCCCTCGCGCACGATCCACAACGTCAATAATGTGCAGATCGATGCCGTGGAAGGCGATGAGCTCAAGGTTCACTGCACCTTCGTGATCCACCGCGGCCGCAACGAGACGGAGCAGGACCTGTTCATCGGCTACCGCGACGACGTGCTGCGCCGCGTGGACGGCGCCTTCAAGATCGCCCGCCGTACGATCGTGCTGGGACAGAACGTGGTCAGCGCCAAGAACCTCAGCATCTTCTTCTAGAGGGCGGAGGGCGCAGGGCGTGGGGCGGAGGGAGCTTCCCGCCCTCCTCCAACCTGCGAACGACAATCGGCTCTCTCGTTGGGTGCTGGGGCGCCCCCTCACGGCTGCGCGCCAGCGAGTGCGAATCAACGCCGCCTCTTTGCGCGGGCGGGGCGTGGCAGCAGGCGCAAGGGCGAACCGGCAAGGCTGGGAGCAGGGCGTGGAAGGGCCGCTGGACCTGCCCGCTGCGCCCTACGCCCTACGCCCTACGCCCTGCGCCCTCGTGCAGGGCCGAGACCGTGGCCGTGGGCGGCGGGCGCAGCGGCCGCTGGCCGCCCATCTCTTCGAGCGCTGCTGCTGAACGGCGCTCGCTGCTGCTCGTCGCCTCCGTCAGCTCGGCGAAGAGGAAGCGACCGCCCCACTCGGTCTGGACGCCGATGGCGCGGCCCCAGGGAAACGGCGCGTCCAGCAGCACGTCGATGCGCAGGCCGTCCAGCTCGCGCCAGCGGGCGGCGCCGCAGGCGTGCAGCAGGCGCAGCGCAAACTCCTCGCCGTAGCGGCGGTTGGCGTGCGGGTCGGCGCCGTTGAGCAGGTTGCCGCCGATGCCGCGGATCGCGCCGCCGAAGTCCACCAGCAGGAAGGACACCAGGATCTCGTCGCTCCAGTAGCCGAGATAGGTGTCCACGATCTGCGCCGGTCGGCTTTCCATCGCACGGCACTCCAGACCGCTCTCTTCCGGCGTTGCGCGCCGGCTTGCAGGGAGGATCGCCGGTCGCTCACCGGCCGTCAACCGGGCGGGACGCTATACTCGCGCGGGTGAAGCGTGACGAGCGCACAGGAGGAAGCAATGACGAGCACACCGAACCGTGAGGCGCTGATCGCCGATCTCGACGCCGCCGTGCAGGAGACGTTGGCCTGGTTCGCGGGGCCGGGCGAGCATTCGGCGGCGCGGATCGACCGCTGGGGCGCCCGCGACGTGCTGGCCCACCTGCCCTACTGGCACGACGCGACCGCCTGGGGCATCGCCTCGGCCGCGCACGGCGGCCCGCCCTGGCTGATCTCCGGCACCGCCGACGAGGTCAACGACGCCGCGCTGCGCACCCGCGCCGGTGAGAGCGCCGCGGAGATCACCGCGCAACTGCGCCAGGCCACGGCACGGCTGCTGCGCGTGGCGCGCGAGGCGCCGGACCTCGACACCGTGGTCTTCCGCTTCACGGACGGCCGCACGCTCAGCGCCGGCCAGCGGCTGGAGATGATCGCCCGCCACTGGCGCGGCCACCTGCAGCAGTTGCAGGAAGCCGGCAGATGATCGTCGGCCTCAGCAACGTCCGGCCGCCTTGCCAGCCAGGGTCGCCCGTGCCTAGCATGTGCCCCGTCCGACTGACACAGGGGCGGGAGGCGCACCGTGACGACGAAGACCTGGACGCTGCAAACCGTGCTGGAGGAGGGCCGCCGGCTGCGCAACTGGGGCCGCTGGGGCGCCGATGACGAGGTTGGTACGCTCAACTTCATCACGCCGCAGAAGATTACCGCGGCCGCGGCGCTGGTGCGGCAGGGCAAGGTCATTTCCTGCGCCCTGCCCTACGACGCCGACGGTCCCCAGCGCGGCGGCCGCCGCTTCAACCCGATTCACCTGATGCTGGCCAGCGGCGCCGACGCCGCGGCCGGCGCCCAGGACCGCATCCCCGGCCTGCGCTACGCCGACGACGTGATCACGATGCCGCTGCAGTGCGGCACGCAGTGGGACGCCCTCTCGCACATCTTCGTCGAGGGCAAGACCTACAACGGCCGCGACATGGCGCTCGTCCACTCCGGCGGCGCCACGGTGAACGGCATCGAGAAGGTCGCGGGCAAGGTCGCCACGCGCGGCGTGCTGCTCGACATGCCGCGCTACAAGAGCGTGGACTGGCTGGAGCCGGGCACGCCGATCACCAGCGACGACCTGCTCGGCTGCGCCCACTATGCCGGCGTCACGCTGGGCAGCGGCGACGCGCTGCTGGTGCGCACGGGCCAGATGGCGCAGTGCCGGGCGCAGGGCGGCTGGGGCATGTACGCCGGCGGCGACGCGCCGGGCCTCTGCCTGGAGACGGCGCAGTTCCTGCACGACGCGGAGATCGCCTGCGTGGCGACGGATACCTGGGGCATGGAGGTGCGGCCGAACGAGACGCCGGATTGCTTCCAGCCGCTGCACCTGGTCCTGATCGCCTACATGGGCATGCTGGTGGGTGAGATCTTCGATTTCGAAGCGCTGGCCGCCGACTCTGCCTCCGACGGCGTCTACGAGTTCCTGTTCGTGGCGCCGCCGCTGCCGTTCACCGGCGCCGTCGGCTCGCCGCTCAACGCCTACGCGCTCAAGTAGGGAACAGGGAACAGGAAACAGGAATGTAAGGGCTACCATCAGGGCTGCAAAGCTGCCGGCTGCGTTGCGTTGCGTCCTCAACGGTGCGCGAGGAACACGCCGAGCGTCTTGCGCTTCACTGCTGCGCCCTATGCCCTGCGCCCTGCCCCCTCTATTCCCTGTTCCGTATCCCGGCCATTGGCCCAGCGCTATGAGACAGTATTGGCTCTGTCAGTAGGCCATTGTGGCTGCTACGCTCGCGGCAGACGGCCGTGACCACCCTGTCGCCTGTAACCTGTCACCGATTTGGCCACGGAGGCCGGCAATGTATCGCTCGGAGCGCTATCTGGTCGAGGACGAGACGACGATCGAGGCGTTTGTCGCCGGGCAGCGGCACGGCCAGCTGATCGCCACACCGCCCGACGGCTTCCCGCAGGTCAGCTTCCTGCCCTTCGTCAAGCAGGGCGAGACGATCGAGCTGCACGCCGTGCAGGAAGACCCCGTCTTCCGGGCGCTGCAGGCAAACCCGTACGCCACCTTCCTCGTCTCCGACTTCCTCGCCTTCTCGCGCCACGATTGGGTGGACCCGGCCGACGCCGGCCGCGCCACGCTCAACTTCCGCGCCGTGCAGTATTTCTGCGCCGCCGAAACCTGCACTGACCCGGCCGAAGTCGCGCGGACGCTGGCCGCACTGGTACGGACGTACGAGCCCGGCGCAAGCTACACGCCGATCGAAGACGGCACGTTCTACGGTCCGCGCCTGCGCCGGCTGGGCGTGGCGCGGCTGAAGATCCTGCGGCGCGAGGTCAAGTTCAAGACCGGCCCCGCCGGCCCAGCCGAGCTGCGGCGCCACGTGGCGGCGCAGCTGCGCGAGCGCGGCGAACCCGGCGACGCCCGCGCCGCCGAGGTGATCGAGCACTACGCAAGGTAGGTGACCGTGGGGATCGCGGGCGGACCAACCCGTAACCTGTAACCAGTCACTTACCCGAGCAGTTCGCCGGCCTGCCAGTCGAGGATGGCGGCGGCGCTGCGCTGCATCATCGCGCGGGCCAGCGCCACGCCCCGCGCGTTTGAGAGATCTGCCAGCCCGCCGCCCATCACCGGATAGGCGAAGCAGAACAGCGCCGTCCAGCGGTAGTCGCTGATCAGGTCGCCGAAGCTGTAGTCCTGCACGCCGCCCTCGCGCAGCGTGCGGTGGTAGAGCCCCAGCAGCTCCAGCTCGTGCGCCCGGCGCAGCGGCACGTCGAGGCTTTGCGTGAGGAAGTAGCCGACATCGTACGTGCCCACGGCGCGCACGGCGATCTGCCAGTCGATCACGCGTAACGGCGGCTGCCCCGGCCGCGCGCCGAAAAAGAAGTTGTCGGCGCGATAGTCGCCGTGGCAGAGCGTTTTCGGACCGGCGCAGAAGCGATCGAGAATCGCGTTCACGTTCTGGCCCAGCCGCTCGCCGATGGCAAGCAGCTCGGGCGGCGTCTCCGCGCCGAAGCGCTCCACGAATGCTGGCCAGGCCAGCGGGTAGAGCGTGAGGCCCGCCTTGTTGATCGGGCTGCCCGCGTCGGGCACCCAGTCGATCTCGTCCAGCATGGGGCTGTTCCACCAGGCGGCGTGCACCTTTGCCAGCTCGCGCAGCAGCAGCGCCGCCTCTTCGACCGTGCAGCCGGCGAGCTGATCGCCGAGGCGGGCGGCGCCGAGGTCTTCCAGCAGCAGCACGAAGTCGCCGGAGGCTTCTTCCAGGGCGCTGTACCAGCAGGCGGGCGCGGGCAGCGAGACGCGCGCGGCCAGCTCGCGGTAGAAGCGCACCTCCTTGGCGTAGAAGCCGAAGGCGTTCGCCATACCTTTCGTCTGCTCGTCGCCGGAGGGGATCTTGGCGATCAGCGTGGCGGGCACGCCGGCCGGTGCGCCGTCGTACGTGAGCGAGAGCCGTGCGAGCTGGCAGAGCAGCCCCACCCCCTGCCCCACCGGCTCGCTGGCGACGGCCACGACACTGCCGCGCGGCAGCACGCCGCCCTCGCGCAGGGCATCGGTGAGAAAGGCGGGCGTCAGCGCCTCGATCGAGCGGGGCAGGGCGGCGGTGGTCATGGGCGAGCATCTCCTGTGCGCGTGCGCCAGGCGGCGCATGCCGGTTGAGCGCACACTCTAGCACGCGGCCGCCATAGGGACGATGTGGCTCCTCAGGCAAACAGGGCTGCAAGGCTGATGCGTACGCCGGGCAGGGAGATGGGCTCGACCACGGCATCGCCGGCGTAATGGGTTTCGGTGTAGCTGCCGTCGGTCTGCCGGCGCCAGGCGATCAGCGTGCGCTCGTAGGGATGTAAGCGCCAGATCTCCCGATCGCCGCGCTCGCGGTAGCCGGGCAGCTTCGTCTCCATGTCGTAATTGCCGGTCGAGGGCGACCAGATCTCAACCACCAGCGGCAGCGGCTCGTCCAGCACGGCCAGCTCGCGCGGTCGCTCGCGCCGGATGCGCTGCTCAAGCGCGACCGGAATCACGCAGAGATCTGGGACAAAATAGCTGGTGGCGGAAATGCGCAGGCGCGCGGTCTGGCTCACCAAGAACTGCCGCTCGTCGAGCTGTCGCACGAAGAAGGTATTCAGCCGCCAGCTTGATCCGTCGTGCTCGATCGTCATCGGCGGCTTTTGCCTGAGTTGCCCGCAGACCAGCTCCCACTGTCCATCCGCATCCTCCAACGCCACCCGCGCGTAGGTTTCGTAGCTGATCGACATTGCCTGCTCCCGCGGGCGCCCGCACGGCCGCGCACCCTCTGCGCTTCGAGTATAGACGAGGCGTACGGCGGCGTTGGGCGCTGGGCGATCCCCAGCCCGCTGTACATGGCGGCGCGCCGTGCGTTCCTACATTCCTATTCCCTAATCCCTATTCCCTGTCCTCTCGCTCACACGCCGAGCCACCAGCGCACGCCGGTGGGCTTATAGACGCGGCCGTGCCTGCCGGCGCGCCGCAATACCGTATGGTGGCGGGCGCAGATCGGCAGCACCGCGGTGGATCACCAGCGGCCCCAGCGCTTGCTCGCTGCTGTTGTTGGTCGGCGGCACCGCCGGGTCGTGCAGGAACGTCCACAGCCCCGCCCGATGCACCAGGAAGCGGGTCTGCAGGCCGTAGCTCTCGCCCATGCGGAGCCGCTCGCCGAGCAGCGCGTCGCCCTCCGCCTCGATCGCGGCCACGTCGGCGACAAACGCCTGATTGGTGACTCGGTCGTTTGGGTGTGGGTTACGCAGATGGATAGCGCGCAGGAGCAGGGCAGCGAACTGTACCGCCTAGTGCCGCGTTGCTCAATGGAAGCGGCGATACGTCAGGCGTGACGTGACCCGGCAGTGGGGGGTGTCATGCCCCAGTTGCTCACTGCTCGCCCTGCCAAGGATGAAGGCGAAGCACGCCACGTGCGCAAGCTGGCGGCCAGGC
>DATGEL010000027.1 GCA_035310145.1 Dehalococcoidia bacterium | reverse complement strand
ATTGCCTGGCAGGAGCGGCGCAAGCACCGCCCACGCTGCGTCCGTCAGTTCTCCCCGCCCGACCATGCCCAGCTCCTGTGGTGTGCACACCCTCCTGCACAGGATACCGGGCAACGGGTCCATTCATCAGACAGACCCTAGACGCGCGGCGCGGCGCTTGGTGCGTGCAACGAGCGCTGGGTGGGTGCTGCACCGGCGCCGTGGCTCCGGCCGCGCTTGTGGGCAGCGCCGCCGCGTATGCTCGCAGTGGAAGGGGAAACGAGTTATCTTCGGGTTCGCACCCGCGCAGCCGGCGCGTAGATTCAAACCAGAGCGACGAAGCGAAGACCGCAGATCGCGCCACCGTGAAGGAGGTTTGTCACCATGCCAGCTTCCCGCCAACCCTTCGATCCGTCCCGCCCCAACCTGTCCGAGACTGCTGCCGGCTCGCCGACATTGCCCGCGGCGGCTGATAGCGCGGAGGTGGAGGGCTACATCCTGATCTTCTGCCACTTTTGCACTCACAGCCACGAACAGACCGATCCCAAGTGCAACAGCATGTGTCTGCACGGCACCACCGGCTTTAGCAGCGGGCCTACCGGCGGGATCACCTCGCCGTACTGAGGCGCCGCCAGGCTGAGAAGCGCCTTGCCACCCCTGATAGCCGACAACCCGCGCGACCTGCTGCAGACAAAATCGCGTGCGAGCTGATCGGCTGGGCGGCGCCGCGCTACCTCAACTCGTCCTCGTAGCGCAAGGATTGGCTCGACCGGCGCACGCGGCTGATGGCGGCGTGGGACTTCCCTGTGCTGATCCTTCAAGGCTTCCACGATCCGCGCCAGCCCCACGAGTTTTACGAGGGCGTCGAGCCCTTCGTGCCGCGGGCGCGGCTGAGTTGCATCGACGCCGTCCACTTCTTCGTCTTCGAGAACCCCGACGTGACCACCCGGACCCTCGCCGCCTTCCTCGGCACGAAGTAGCTCCAGCCGCGCGCTGTGCCGACCGCCTTCCGCGCTGCGCAGCGAAGACGTACGGCCTCGCTGACATGACTCGATCTTGCGAGTATGAATGGCGTGGAGTGAGCACGAGGGAGCAGGAGCGAGGTCTCTGCACGTCTCTTGCCGTTGCCCGACGTGTGGCCTGTTGGCAAGAGCCGATCAGATGGGCTATACAATTATTAGCACTTACTGATTGAGAGTGCTAAGTCTACAGCGAGAGACTCAACTCTCGGAGGAACACGACCATGACCATGCGCTGGGATCCCTTCGCCGACTTCGCCTCCATGCGCGGCCTCTCCAACCGCCTGTTCAACGACACCGCGCCGCGCACGCTGCGCCTGGGCGCCGCCAGCCCCTTCCCGTTCGACCTCTTCGAGGCCGGCGACGAGTTCGTGCTGCGCGCCGCCATCCCCGGCATCAACACCGCCGATCTCGACCTCTCCGTGCGCGAGAACGTGCTGACGCTGAGCGGCAGCCGCAGCCTCTATCCCGCCGAGGACGCGCAGACGTACACCTGGCACGCGCGTGGCCTGGCGGAGGGCCCGTTCACCCTGCGCGTGGCGCTGCCCGCCGCCGTCGAGTCCGGCGCCGCCCGGGCCTCGTACGAGGCCGGCATGCTTACGGTGAAGCTGCCGAAGAGCGAGGCGGTCAAGGTCAAGAAGATCGCCATCGCCACGCCCAGCGAGCAGATCGCCGCCGCGGCCGCCGACTAACAGATGGTTTCAAAACCGGCGTTCACGTGCGATCGCACACCTGCAAGCGGGAACTCGAGCCGGTTTTGAAACCATGTCTAAGCTGACCGACGACGATCGGCGGTCGGCGCCGGGCATGCCGGCGCCTGCACCGCCGTGAAACGACGGGCCGGAAGCGAAACTCCGCTCCCGGCCCGTCGCGCGCCCTGCGTCCGGCGACGGTACATCCTGCACGAGGATGCCGGCACGGCGGCGCCCGCTTGTGGCATGCTGTCGGCGGGCCGAGATCGATCCGGAGTGGCAGCGCCGATGAAGCTCTACCTCGTGCGTCACGCCGTCGCCTATGCGCACGGCGACCCGAACTTTCCCAACGACGACGACCGCCCGCTCACACCGAAGGGGCGCAAGCAGTTCGAAAGGGCGGTGGAAGGGCTGCTGGAGCTGATCGACCCGCCGGCAGCGATCCTCACCAGCCCGTTGCCGCGCGCGGCGCAGACGGCGGCGATCCTCTGCACCGCGGCCGGCCGCGGCGAGAGCGAGATCGTCATCTGCGAGGCGCTGCGCCCCGGCGGGCAGTTCGAGCAGGTGCTGAAGGACTGCACCGCGCGGCTCTACGCCGGCGCCGGCGACGCGGAAGTCGACCAGCAGCAAAGGAACCCGGTATCAGAACGCGGCCTGGCCCTCGTCGGTCACCGGCCGGGCATCGGCCTGCTGGCGGCATGGCTGCTGGGCGGCGAAGAGGCGGGCTACGCGCTGCCCTTCGAGAAGGGCGGCGCCGCCTGCCTCAGCTTCGAGGGTCCGCCCGCCGCCGGCGCCGGTGAGCTGGACTGGCTGCTGACGCCGAAGATCATGCGCCGCCTGCGTTGAGCGGGCCTCACAGCGCCGTGTCGCGCCAGGCCTGCGCGGCGCGGCTGCGCGGCTGCACCGGCGCCCCGCGTTCGCGTTCAGCGCGGCGCACGGCGTCGCGCAGCGCCACGGGCAGCGCGAAGCCCTCCGGCACCGAGCGCTGCATCTTCTCCGGCTCGCCCAGTGCCTCGATCCGCCGCACGCCGCGGGCGCGAAACCAGGCGATCGCCTCCTCCAGCCGATACTCCGGTGTCGAGGCGC
>DATGEL010000026.1 GCA_035310145.1 Dehalococcoidia bacterium | reverse complement strand
CCGATCTTGTGTTCGGCGTCTCTCCAGGCGCGATCGCCTGCAGCGGCGGCACGGCCGCGCGCATCGCCTCCGCGCGGCGCGCAAGCTCGGCCCCGTCGCGGCCGATAACAAAGGCGCACATCATCGAGCGCCGGATCGTCTGCGGATCGCGTCCTTCGGCGGCGCAGTGGCGCTCCAGCACGGCCAGCTTGGCCCGGTAGGCGTCGGGCGCGAGGTTGACCGCGTTCCACTCGTCGGCGTAGCGGGCGACGATGCGCAACGTGCGCCGCTCGCCTCCACCGCCCACGATCAGCGGCGGGCCGGGGCGCTGGGCCGGCGCCGGGTGCAGCTCGGCGTCGTGCAGCGACCAGCGCTCACCCTCGATCGAGGCCTTCTCGCCGCTCCACAGCGCCTTGATCACGCGGAGACCGTTCTCCAGGTCGTCCATGCGCTGCTTCAACGGCGGGAAAGGGATGCCGAACGCCTCGTGCTCGGGCACGTTCCAGCCCGCGCCCACGCCCAGCTCTAGCCGGCCGCCGGAGAGCAGATCGACGCCGGCCGCCATGCGCGCCAGCAGCGCCGGGTGGCGGAAGGTCATGGAGCAGACCAGCGGCCCGAAGCGCAGCCGCGTGCTGCGGGCGGCGAGGTCGGCGAGCGAGATCCACGTCTCCAGGGCGTCGCGCTGGGGCCGGCCCTGCAGCGAGCAGAAGTGGTCCGAGCGCCACAGCGACTCATAGCCCAGCCCCTCGGCCAGGTCGCTGAAGTGGCGCCACCGCTCCCAGTTGATGCCTTCCTGGCCCTCGATCATCACGCCAAAACGCACGGCCCTCTCCGTTCGGGCGGCATGCAAAGCGGCCCGCCGTCCGGCATTGTACCGCGGCGGGCGCAGCCATCACCTCCTCGCCGTCTGTTTGCGTTACGTCGCTCTCGCGCTTGCCCGCGCTGCCCGTGGCTCGCTACGCTGACCGAGGCGGCGGAGGATTCGCTGTGACGGCAACGGCAACGGGCAAACGCTGGCTGCAACGGGCGCCGGCGGCGGCTACTTGCGACCTGGGCGGCGTTCCGCCCGCGATCGCGCGGCTGCTGGCTGCGCGCGGCCTGAGCGCCGCGCCCGCCGCCGAAGCGTTCCTGCGCGGCGCGCTCGAACGCGAGCACGATCCGTTGCTGCTGCCCAACATCGAGCCAGCGCTGGCGCGCATCGAGCACGCCATGCGCGATGGCGAACAGATCGCCGTCTTCGGCGACTTCGACGTGGACGGCGTCACGGCCACCGCGATCCTGGTCGAAGGGATCGCCTCGCTCGGCGGCAACATTATCCCCTACCTGCCCGATCGCTTCAGCGAGGGGTACGGCGTCAACAGCGCCGCACTCTCGGAGCTGCGCCGGCGCGGCGTCTCGCTCGTGCTCACCGCCGACTGCGGCATCAATGCCGACCGCGAGGTCGATCACGCCAACGAGATCGGCCTCGACGTGATCGTCGTCGATCACCACAGCATCCCCGGACGCCTGCCAGACGCCGTGGCGCTGGTGGACCCGAAGTTCAGCGATTCGGTCTATCCCTGCGCCGAGCTCTCGGCCGGCGGCATCGCCTTCAAGCTGCTGGGCGCGCTGGCGGAACGGTTGGGCCGCCCCTTCGCGCCCGAGCGGTATCTCGACCTGGTGGCGCTCTCCACCGTGTGCGACATGGCGCCGCTGGTGGGCGAGAACCGCGCGCTGGTGCGGCAGGGGCTGAAGGCGCTGCAACGCACGTCGCGCCCGGGGATCGTGGCCCTGGCCGAGGCAGCCGGCGCCGACCTGGCGAAGGCGACGGCGTGGACGCTCGGCTTCCAACTCGGCCCGCGGCTGAACGCTGCCGGCCGCGTCGCGCACGCGAACCTGGCCTATGAGTTGCTGTCCACGCACGACGAGGCGCGGGCGCGCGAGCTGGCGGCGAAGCTCCATGCGCACAACGTCGAGCGGCAGAAGCAGACGCTGCAGGCGGTCGAGGTTTCGCGCACGCTGATCGAGCACGAAGACCCGGAGGCGCCGCTGCTGATGGTCGGCCACGCGAAGATTCAGCAGGGGATCGTCGGCCTGGTGGCCAGCCGGCTGGCGGATACCTATCACCGCCCGGCCGTGGTCTATCAGCAGCTGGGCGAGTGCTGCCGCGGCAGCGCCCGCAGCATCCCCGCCTTCAACATCGTGGAGGCGCTGTACGCCGCGGCGCCGCTGATGACGCGCTTCGGCGGCCATCGCCAGGCGGGCGGCTTCACCGCGCCCAGCGAAAACGTGCCGGCGCTGCGCGAGGCGCTGGTGGAGCAGGCGCACGCCCAGCTCGACGGGCAGGATCTGACGCCGACCCTCGAATACGACGACGAGATCGACCTGGGCGGCTTCGGCAAGCGCGAGCTGCAGTGGTTTCCCTTCCTGGAGCCGTTCGGTCTGGGCAACCCGGAGCCGCAGTTCCTTGCCCGCGGGCTGGAGGTGCTCGATCGCCGCGCGGTGGGCGCCGACCGCACGCACCTGCAACTGCGCCTGCGCAGCAACGGCGTGGTCTGGCGGGGCATCGCCTTCGGCCTGGCCGAGGCCGCGCCGCGCCCCGGCGACCGTCTCGACGCGCTGTTCAGCATCCGCCCCGGCCGCAGCGGCGCCCCCGAGCTGCACGTCAAGGACTTCGCCGCGGCGAGCTAGCGGCAGGCGGCGCGCTCGGCCCTCAACCCCCGTCCCCCTTCTCCCAATCCTGGGAGAAGGGGCGATCGGGCGGAGTACGGCTCGGACGACGTCGGGTTAGCCGATAAAAGGTTGGAACGCTGGACGCCCGATCGCCCCTCGCCCAGGATTGGGCGAGGGGCAAGTGAGAGAAAGTGAGGGCCGGCCCTGGGCGATCCCGGCCACCGCCTGTTCAATCAGGTCATGAGCAAGTCTGAAGCGTCCCTCCACGACAGCGCGCCATCAAGAGCGATGGATCCCTCAGCCACGCTGTCTCTATACGGATGGCGAAGAGAATGGTTTACTTCGGATCCTGACGCGCCTATACTGCGCCGCAAGGCCGGCTCTTGTGCGCCCGGCCTTGCGCGCCGCAGAGTTCTTGCTCTGCCGGATCGGTCGCAAAGGGAGGAGTGAGGGTATGTCGCAGGGCCTGTCCGGGTATTGGAGCCGGCCCCTTCGCCGCCGCCGGCTCATGGCTGCAGGCGCGTCCTCGGCGGCTGCAGCGGCACTCCTTGCAGCGTGTGGAGGCGGCAACAACAAAACGGCCGCCGTTGCGACGAAGGCGGCCACAACGGCGGCTGCCTCTGCACCGACCGCGGCGAGCAGCGGCGCGACGGCCGCCGCCTCAGCAACACAGTCCGCCAGCCCGACGGCCGGCGCGGTGCCGGCTACCCCCGTGGGTCAGAAGGGCGGCATCCTGCGGGCGCAGATTCCGAACGTCTTCGACTCGACCGATGTGCACCGGGCGCTCGGCGACCCAACGCTGTGGACCTCGAACTATCTCTACAACAAGCTGGTGATGTACTCGAACCCGGACCAGGGCACGCTCGAGCCGGACCTGTCGGAGAAGTTCGAGGCGCCGGACGCCGCCACCTACATCTTCAGCCTGCGTAAGAACGTGAAGTGGCAGGCGCCGATCAGCCGGCCGTTTACCAGCGCGGACGTGCGCTGGCACATCGAGCGCCAGGCGAACGGCAAGCTGCTCGACGGCAGTGACGGCGGTTTCACGCGCCAGGTCTTTTACAAGACGATCAGCAAACTCGAGACGCCAGACGACTTCACCGTGAAGCTCACGCTGGCCGCGCCCAACGGCACATTCCTCGACCGCCTCGCGGCATACTTCAGCACCCTCCCAAACAAGGAGACGACCGAGAAGTTCGAGGCGACGCACCGCACGCTGACCGAGGAAGCGATGGTTGGCACGGGGCCATTCATCTGTGTGCAGCTCCGCGCCGGCCAGGAGGTGAAGTTCAAGCGCAATCCCGACTACTTCAAGCCGAACGAGCCCTTGCTCGATGGCTGGGTCGCCCCGCTCATCTTCGAGGATCCCGTCGCCTACCGTGCGGCGTTCCTCCAGAAGCAGGTCGAGAGCTGGGGAAGCCCCGATCCGAGCCAGACCAAGGCCGTGATCGATCAGAACAAGGGCGCGATGACCGAGGTCTTGACCGGCGTGGGCAATACGGTTGCGCTGATTATCAATCGGAACACACAGTTCAAGGACGTTCGCCTGGTCAAAGCAATGAATCAGGCGGCCGACCGCCAGAAGCTGATCCAGACCTTCCACCAGGGCCTCGGCCAGAACAGCGGCATCGTAACCTGGATCCAGGAAGGCTTCGCCATCCCGCCGGAAGAGCTGGGCAAGCTGCCTGGCTACCGCAGCGACCGCAACCAGGAGCTCAAGGAGGCGCGCGACCTGTGGAATGCCGGCGGCGGACCGGGGCTCGGCGACGTGGACATCACCGTGCCGGTGACCTGGCTGGCCAACTGGCCCGACACGCCGCAGATCATCACCAAGATGCTCAACGACAATCTCGGCGTCTCGCAATTCAAATCGAGCCAGAGCGATTACAACAAGGACATTATCCCCAACCTGGGCAACGGCAAGTTCCCGCACTGGTTCGGCTGGATCGGCCAGGTCAACTCACCTGATCCGCGCAATGATCTGCGCAACTCCTACCACACCAAAGGCAGCACGAATTACAACAAGGTGGGGCTGTTGCCGGGCGATCCGAACCTCGACGACCAGATCGACAAGGCGGCCACGCTCGTCGATCTGAAGCAAGCGGTTGCGGCCGTACGCTCGATCCAGGACGTGATCATGGCCAACGCCATGTTCGGCAACATCACGCTGTACAACTACATCAGCCGCACCGCCTACTGGAGCTACTACCACCCGCTGCTAAAGGCGCAGGCCAGTGCCGGCAAGCCGGGCGCCGGCTACAACATCTTCGCGGGCCACCTGCTGGCCAGATACAACTGGATCGATACTAAGGATCCGTCGTATCAGGGGCGTCCGCCAGCATCGCTGTAGGGACATGCTCGTCTGGGAGGAGGAGACCCTCCTCCCGGCCTCGCCCGGCAGCAGGACATCTGTACGAGTGTGCGAGGCGGACCGTGGGTCGATACATCGCTCGTCGGCTGCTGCTGAACCTCCTGGTGCTCTGGATCGTTGCCACGCTCGTATTCTTCGCCGTGCGCCTGCTGAAAGGCGACTACGTGAACGAGCGGCTCGGAGCCAACCTGGAGCTGAGTGCCAACAACCCGGTAGCGATCAAGCAAGCGAGGCACGAGCTCGGTCTTGATCAGCCGAAATGGCAACAGTACTTTACCTACCTTGGCCAACTCGCTCGGGGCAATCTGGGCAAGTCCTTCGAGACGCGGCGCACGACCTGGACGGAACTGGGTGAGCGCGTCCCGTTCACGCTTGAGCTGGGCACGCTGATCGCGCTGCTGTCGTTTGGTGTGGCGATTCCGGTGGGTATCATCAGCGCCGTGAGACAGGATACCTGGGCAGACTATGTGCTGCGCAGTTTTTCGATTCTCTCGGTAGCCACGCCCGTGTTCTTCATCGCGATCGTGATGACGTTCGTTACGCTCAAGTACCACCTGTTCACGATCGAGATCGTCAAGAGCCCGCACTTCTGGACCGACCCGAAGGCCGCGTTCTTCAAGTATCTGATCCCGGCGATCGCGGGCGGCATCGCCGGCGGTGCCGGCGTCATGCGCCTGCTCCGCTCGCAGATGCTCGAAGTGCTGCGCATGGATTACGTGCGTACGGCCCGCGCTAAGGGGATCGCTCCGAACGGCGTAATCCTGCGTCACGCCCTGAAAAACGCCATGATCCCGGTGCTGACCGTCATGGGCCTGACCGTGTCGAGCATTATCGGCGGTCAGATCATCCTCGAAAACATGTTTGGCATTCGCGGCGTTGGCAACTATCTGCTCTATACCATCACGAATCGCGACTATCCACCGTTTCAGGGCACGGTGATCATTATCGCATTCGTTGTGGTGACAGTGAACCTGCTGGTTGACATTATGTACGCCTGGTTCGATCCGCGCATCCGCTATACGTAGCTCCAGCGAATGTTGGCGGCGCGGACGGAGGGATGGGAAGGGTGGCCATGGCGAGAGCAGAAGCGGCCGCGGCCTTACCAGAGTTCATCCCCGCTTCGGTGCGTGACCTACCGGCTGGTCGCCGTGCGGTGGTTCGAACCGCGCGCTTCATGCGTAAACGGAAGTTGGGCGCATTCGGCGTCGTGCTCGTGATCGTGGTGCTGGTTGCCGCGATCCTTTCCCCGCTCCTGCAACGGTACGATGACAATCGTCAGTTCGTCGTGCGCAATCCAAACTATCAGGCCGCGCCGAGCGGCAGCGGCAACGTGCTCGCCCAGTTGCAGGCGGGGAAGAACGCAAACGACGTGTCGGAGTTCGTGACGGAGCGCTTCCAGTCGCCCAATGGCAAGCACTGGCTCGGTACGGACGCGTTCGGACGCGATATCTACGCACGTATCATTGTTGGCGCCCGGCTTGCGGCGCTGATCGGGATCTTCGCCTCGCTAATCGCGGTCACGACGGGCACGGTCTGTGGTGTCATTTCCGGCTACTTCGGCGGACTGGTTGACCTGATCTTCCAGCGCGTCGTGGACGGCGTGCAGGCGTTTCCAGCGCTGGTGCTGCTCTTGCTCATCGTCCAGGTGTTCAAGACTCCGCCTCTGTGGGTGACGATCGCGGCGCTCGGCTTCCTCGGCTGGGCGACTTCGGTGCGTGTGGTGCGCTCGGCCGTGCTCAGCATCAGGCAACAGCCCTTCATCGAAGCCGCCCGCTCGTGCGGCGCCGCCGACATTCGCCTGATGCTGCAGCACGTGCTGCCGAACGTGGTTGCGGTGGTCCTGATCCTGTTCTCCATCGGTATCGGCGCCTACATCCTCGCCGAAGCCGCGCTCTCGTTCCTTGGACTTGGCCCGCAAGGCGTGACTACATGGGGCAAGATGGTCGAGGCCGGACGGAACGGGCTCGACCTGCATCCGTGGGAGTCGCTGTTCTCTGGCGCCGCGATCACGGTCGCAGTGCTTGGCTTTAACCTCGCGGGCGATGCCCTGCGCGACGAGCTGGACCCGCGGCTGCGCGGGCGCTGAGGCAAGAGGCCGCGATCAGGACGCCGGCGAATACGGCACCGACCCAGCGTGTGCGAAGATGGATGCGGACGCGACGCGGCGCCGCGCCGAGGGCAGCGATGACGACCAGGACGCGATCGAGTAAGGCACGGCCGGCGAAGCCGAAGCCGGAGTTCATTTCGCGTGAAGAGGGCTGGCAGATCCTTGAAGAGCAGGCGCAGAAGAACCCGGGCCTGAGCGCTGCCGAGTTCATTCGCAAGTGGGATGCGGGCGAGTTCGAGAATCCGGACACGCCGGCGATCATCAGCGTCTACATGCTCCTGCCCCTTGTTCGGTAGGACGCCGGCCGGGGCGATTGCTGCGTATGCTGCAACCTTGCAGCGTGCCTTTTCGTGCGTGATGCGCGAGGTCGTGCGACCTGGCGGCTATCATCCGTCGAGCGAGCCGGCGCTGTTGGTGCTCGCCCGCGGTGATCAGGTCTCTCTGCCCGGCACATCGCCGGCGCTGGCTCTGGAGGCGCGTGAGTGGTACACGTTCGTCGAGCAGCGTGAGGCACACGTATCGGCACGTTGGCGCGTGCAGCTTACCGGCTATGACTACGCCTTGCGCTCACCGGATGCGCGCAGCGAGTTCCTGGCCTTTCATCTGCATCCCGACGTGCCGAATTCCGCCTCTCCGCATCTGCACCTCGGCTCGGCGTTGCTGCGCCGTCCGTCATTCGCCACGGCACAGATTCCAACGGGCTGGGTGAGCAGCGCGGAAGTCCTCCGGCTGCTGATCCGCGATCTCGGCGTGCGACCCCTGCGGCCCGAGTGGGACGCTCTGTTGATTGAGGCGAGCAGTGCGCGCTCGACCGCGCGGGCGACGCCGTGATTGCCACCGCCGCGCTATACTCGCCTGCGGATGCAAAACCACATGCCGCACCGCGGCGAGGAGACGAGAGATGGACGAGCGCGCCGAGGCCGCGAAGAAGACCACGCTGCTGATGATCCCCTACGGGCTGTACGTGCTGGGTGTGAAGGACGGCGACGATCTCAACGCCGGCACCGTCAACTGGGTGACGCAGTGCTCCTTCAAGCCGCCCCTCGTCGCGATGGGCGTGAAGAAGGACAGCCACCTCTACAGCCAGCTCAAGAGCGCCAAGACCTTCGCCCTCTCGTTTTTGGAAAGCGGGCAGAAGGACGTGGCCTTCGCCTTCTTCCGCCCGGCCAAGGTCGAGGGCAACGCGATCAGCGGCCAGCCGTTCGAGACGGCCGAGACCGGCGCCCCGATCATCAGCAGCGCCCCCGCCTGGGTCGAGGGCCGCATCGTCGGCGAAGTGGACAGCGGCGACCATAGCTGCATGGTGGGCGAGGTCACCAACGCCGGCCTCAAGCACGAGGCGAAGCTGCTGACACTGGACGAGGTCGGCGTCAAGTACGGCGGCTGATCGCCGCGGGCAGCCGAGCAGCGGCGGATGTGCCGGGGCCGAGATCGGCGAGCGCCGGTTCTCGGCCCGGCACGTCCATCCCGCGCGGCAGCGGCCGGCTTCTGCGAACCGTCATCCGTTCCTAGCCGTCCTCTCCTAACCGTCCTCTAATGAAGCGCCGGTACGATGCGCCAAAGCGCCGGTGGCGGGCGGAGCCACCGCCGGAGAACGTGCATGGCGAACGTACTGATCGTCGACGACGAGCCAACCATCCGCCGGCTCGTGCAGCTGGTGCTCGAGCTCGAAGGGCACCGGGTAACCACCGCCGGCAACGGCCAGCAGGCGCTGGACCGCGTGGGCGAGCAGGCGCCGGACGTGTTGCTGCTCGACGTGCGCCTGCCCGGCATGGACGGCCGGGAGCTGCTGCGGCGCGTCGATGCCCTGCACCTCGATACGCGGGTGATGCTGCTCAGCGCGATGCCGGGCCTGGAGCGCGAGACAGCCGGCAGCGCCGACGCCGTGCTCAGCAAGCCGTTCGAGCTCGAACATCTGGTCGAGGCGGTGGATCGCCTCGCCGCACGCTGAGGCCGCGGCGCCCGGGCGAGTGTCCCCTCACACCCGGTCTGCTCACACGCTCAATGATCGTTTGCCGGCTGGCGCCAACTGCGCGGCAAGCCGTACGGTGGAGCACGTCGGGCCGCGGCGCCGGCCCACGCATGCCCGCCGCACGGCCATACGTGCGCGGCGTCTGAGGCAGCGGCCTGGATCCTCATTGCGCGTCTGAGCAGTACACCGCCAACGAAGCCTGGTACCTCGCGCTCACGCGGCGCTGGGCGCGGCGGCTACGCGCCGGCGGCCAGGCCGGCGTCTGCCACGAGCCGGCGCCGGATATCGACTTCGCCGAGCGCGTGCTCGGCCTGCGGACGGGCTTGCGCGTGCTCGACCTCGCCGCGGGCTGGGGCCGCACCAGCGTGGAGCTGGCGCGGCGCGGCTACGATGTCACCGCCTTCGATCTCTCGCCGGACCTCGTGGCGTTGGGACGCGAACGCGCCGCCGCGGCCGGCCTGGCCGTCGCCTTCGTGCAGGGCAGCGTGCGCCGGCTGCCCGACCTCGGCCGCTTCGATGCGGTCTGCGCCTTCTACGACGACTGCCTGCTCTCCGGCGAGACGGAGGCGGAAAATCTCGCGGCTCTGCAGCGCGTCGCCGCGGCGCTGCGGCCCGGCGGCGCGCTGCTCTTCGGCACCACGGACTGCCCGCCCGTGCTCCCGCCCTGCCAGGCGGCCACGCGCCGCGAGAACGATGAGACGATCGAAGAGACGATCACCTTCGATGCGGCGACGGGCACCGGCACCAGCGTGCGCATGCATCGGCACGCGGATGGCCGCGTGGAGCGGTTTGTACGTCGGCGGCGGCACTATTG
This sequence comes from Dehalococcoidia bacterium, assembly GCA_035310145.1. Taxonomy (NCBI): domain Bacteria; kingdom Bacillati; phylum Chloroflexota; class Dehalococcoidia; species Dehalococcoidia bacterium. The sequence goes on along the minus strand of DATGEL010000026.1, from coordinate 41,512 downwards.
CCTGGACGAGGCCGCGGCGCTGCTGGCGCGCGCCGATCTGCGCCTGGCCGGCGCCTGGTGCGCCTACGACGAAGCGCTGCCCTACGGCGCCCGCTCCGAAGGCATGGTGCTGGCCGCGCGGCGCGACGCGGGCTGAGCGGTCTCTTGCCGGATCTGCCTGAAGCGCCGAATCGCGGCACGCGGCGCTGCGACATGGCATGCATCGCGCTAAGCTGGGGGCGGCGGCAACATGCCGCGCGGAGGCGGAAGCGATGACTTCGGCGCAGGCGACCGTGTCTCAGGCGGAACAGGGCCAGGGCTACGACGTGATCGTTGTCGGCGCCGGCAACGCGGCGCTGTGCGCGGCGCTCTCCGCGCGCGAGCACGGCGCCAACGTCCTGGTGCTGGAGAAGGCGCCGCGCCACCTGCGCGGCGGCAACACCGCCTTCACCGCCGGCGGCTTCCGCTTCGCCTACGACGGCTTCGAGCAGCTTCGCCCGCTGCTGCCCGACCTTTCCGACGACGAGACCGCCGGCATCGAGGTCGGCAGCTATCCCCGCGCCCAGTACTACGACGACCTGATGCGCGTCACCGAGGGGCTGGCCGATCCGGGCCTGGTTGAAACGCTGGTGAACGAGAGCCAGGCCACCGTGCGCTGGCTGCAGCAGACGGGCGTGCGCTGGGTGCTGATGTACGGCCGCCAGGCGTACCGGGTCGAAGGCAAGCTGCGCTTCTGGGGCGGCCTGGTGATGGAGGCGGTCGGCGGCGGTCAGGGGCTTTCCGACCAGGAGTTCGGCCTCTGCGAGCAGACCGGCGTGGCGGTTCGCTACGGCACGAAGGCCACCGGCTTGCTGCAGGACCGGCAGGGCCGCATCACCGGCCTGCGCGTCTTCGGGCCGGATGGCAGCGAGGAGATCGCGGCGGGCGCCGTGGTGCTGGGCGCCGGCGGCTTCGAGGCGAACCCGGAGTGGCGCACGCGCTATCTGGGTCAGGGCTGGGAGCTGGCCAAGGTGCGCGGCACCCGCTACAACACCGGCGACGCGATCCGCATGGCGCTCGAGGCGGGGGCGCAGCCCTTCGGCCACTGGTCCGGCTGCCATTCCGTCGCCTGGGATCTGAACGCGCCGCCCTTCGGCGACCTGAAGGTCGGCGATCTCTTCCAGAAGCACAGCTACCCGCTGGGCATCATCGTCAATCTCGACGGCAGGCGCTTCGTGGACGAGGGCGCCGACTTCCGCAACTACACCTATGTGAAGTACGGCCGCGCCATCCTCGGCCAGCCGCAGCGGACCGCTTTCCAACTCTTCGACGGCAAGGTGATGGACATCCTGCGCGATGAGTACCGCATCGCCCGCGCGACCAAGGCGACGTCGGACACGATCGGCGGCCTGGCCGAGGCGCTGGGCATCGAGCGCGAGGGGCTGGAGCGCACCGTGGACGAGTACAACGCCGCCGTGCAGGATGGCGCCTTTAACCCCGCCGTGCTCGACGGCAAAGGCACGCGCGGCATTGCGCCGCCGAAGAGCAACTGGGCGCAGCGGCTCGATTCGCCGCCCTACACCGGCTTCGCCGTCACCTGCGGCATCACCTTCACCTTCGGCGGCCTGCGCATCGACTCGGCAACGGCGCAGGCGCTGGACACGGAGGACCGGCCCTTGCCCGGCCTCTACGCCTGCGGCGAGTTGGTGGGCGGCCTTTTTTATCACAACTATCCCGGCGGCGCGGGGCTGATGTCCGGCGCCGTCTTCGGGCGCCGTGCCGGCGCCTCCGCGGCAACGGCCGCGCTCGCGCTGCGTCGCGCCTGAGCCACGTGTGCCCTCACCCCCCGCCCCTCTCCCAATCCTGGGAGAGGGGGGCTCTACGCCGCGCCTTCAGCCCCAACCCTCCCGCGGTAGATCTCCCCTTCCCCTGGGATTGGGGGCCAAGGGATGAACCGGGGGATGGGGGCCAGCGGCGCTACTGCGCCAGCGAGCCGGAGCCAAGCTGGTCGCCGGGCTCGGTACGCGAGCGCCGGATCGTGCCCACTGGCAGCTCCAGCACCGACTTCGCGCCCTTCGCGCCGAAGGAGATCCGCCACGGCTTCAGGTTCGGCGCCGTCTTGACCACGCGCATGCCCGCATCCAGGTAGACCACATCCAGCGCGATGCGCATGAAGAACATGTGCACCGACGAGCACGGCGCGATGTGCAGGCCGCGGCCCTCCGCCAGGCTGCCCTTGCCCATCAGCCCCACAAAGCGCGTCCAGGGGTTGTTGGCCACGCCGATCTCGCGCCCCATGGTGGTGCCGCGGGTGAGATTGATGAACTGTACCGTGCGCACGCGATCATCCTTGAGCTAGGATCTAGCGCGCTCAGCCCAGCGCCAGGGGGCGCCGCGAACCAGGTCACGGTGCCAAGACGCCGGCTCGGTAGGGCGCCAAACACAGCGAAAGCCCGGCGTGCAGCCGGGCTTCCGTCAGTATGCAATGGTCGACACGGTCGCGGTGTGGCGCACACTGGTCCACCGCCACGGGCCCGGTGCCCGTTAGTCCGTGACCTCGGCCACGATCTCTTCCGGCTTGCCTTTGGCGCGGCGCACCACGCGCACGCGCACAACGTTGACGTCGCGCACGAGCTGCTTGGCGCGGCGGTAGGCATCCTGGTAGTCGTAGGCATAACCCAGCGGACCGACTTCCGCGTCTTGCAGACCGAGCTGCCCCGCGTCCTCGTCGTACTCCACAAAGAACTTGTTCAGCGCCATGACGTGCCTCTCTCGGGACTGATGACCGCCGCGACGGGTCGGCGCGGCTTGCGCCACCACTATTATCGCCCGCGCCTACCCCGTAGCACGATACCGCCGGCCGGCTATTTGCACGTTTAATGCAATGTTCACACAAGCAGCGGTGAAGCCGATGGACTCCGACATGACGCGACCTGCACGCAGCCGGCCCTGGATCGGCGAGCCTGGACAGCGCACGCCGCTCGGCTACGACAGCAGCCGGCCCGCCTCGGCCCTTCCCCCTCGTAGCGCTTTCCGTCACCCTGCAAGCAGACGGCCTACCACCCCGCCGCACGCTGGAGGCCAGTCGCAGGAGAGCGACCATGCGCATGACCCCAGACGGCATCCCGGTGCCGCCGCCTTCAGCCGACGATGTGCTCTTCCGCGAACAAGACGGCATCGGCTGGGTAACGCTCAACCGCCCCGTTGTGCTCAACGCGATCGACTGGTCGCTGCGCCGCCGGCTGATGGCCGCGCTGGAGTGGGCGGAGCGCGAGGATGCGGTCAAGGTCGTCATCCTGCACGGCGCCGGCCGCTCCTTCTGTGCCGGCGGCGATATCCAGTCCACGCCGTCGGAAGACGGCCTGCCTTCACCCGGCGCCATGGAGATCTGCATGGCGATCTGGCGCCTGCCCAAGCCGGTGATCGCCGCCGTGCAGGGACACGCCGTCGGCCAGGGCTGCGAGCTGGCCGGCATCTGCGACCTGACGATCGCGGCCGCCGACGCGAAGTTCGGCGAGATCCAGATCCGCCACGGCTTCGGCCCGCCGATCCTGATCTCGCCCTTCCTTACCGGTCCGAAGCAGGCGAAGGAACTGCTGCTGCTCGGTGAGATGTATGACGCGTACGAGGCGCGGCGGCTCGGCCTGGTCAACCGCGTGGTGCCGGCCGAGCGGCTGCTGGCCGAGGCCGAGCAGATGGCGAGGAAGATCATCGCGCTCAAGCAGAGCACCGTGCGGTTGAACAAGCTGCTGGTGAACCGCGTGCACGAGCTGGCCGGCCTGCCCGCCGCGCTCGACTACCGCGCCGACCCGCTGGTGCAGGCGTACGTGCAGGGCGCGGACTCGACGCAGAGCGAGCACCTGCGCGTGCTGCGTGATCAGGGCTGGGAGGCGTTCCGCGCCTCGCGCGACGCCCTCTACCGCGAGCAACGCTGAACGCGGCCATCGGCCCTCACTCCAGCTCACGTACCCCTCTCCCAATCCTGGGCGAGGGGCGATCCAGTGGTGCTGACGCGTATGGCGTCGAGTTGGCCGGCGCGCCCCTGCAGCAGATCGCTAACCCGACGCCCTCCGGAACGCTCCAACCCACGATCGCCCCTCCCCCTCTCCCAATCCTGGGCGAGGGGGAGGGGTAAGGGGGTGAGGGTGAGGGCCGCCCCGTCTGTCAGCGCACGCTGGCGTCGTACTCCATCGCGACGTGGCCGGCGTCCTGGAAGCGCTGGTACTCTTCCTCGCTGCAACCCAGCAGCTCGCGGTAGACGTAGTCGTTGTGCTCACCGAACATCACCGGCGGCTGGTAGAACTCGACCGGCGTCTCGCCGAACTGCCACATCGGCCCCAAATATTCGTACTCGCCCGCGTCGGCCTGCCGCTGCCGGCGGAAGAAGTTGCGGGCGCGCAGCTGTGGATCGTCGAAGGTGCGCGACGCTTCCAGCACCGGCGCCGCGGCCACGCCCTCGGCCTGGCAGCGGCGCATCACCTCGTAGTCCTCCAGCTCAGCCGTCCAGGCGCCGATCAGCGCGTCCAGCTCGCGGAAGTTGGCGGCGCGCGCCTCGTTCGTGGCGAAGCGCGGCTCCTCGGCCCAGGCGGGGCTGCCCATCGCCCGCTTCAGCCCCTCCCAGGCGGCATCGTCGGTGCAGTGGATGCTGACCCAGCGGTCGAGCGATGCTTCGGCCGTGCCGGGGGAGCGCGCCGGGTAGACGCCGCAGGGCGCGCGGCCGAAGACATCGCGGTTGCCGATCGTGCCCTGCACGCGACGGTTCAGGGTGTAATCCATGATCGCCTGTGTGAACATCGACGCGGCGTTTTCGGCCTGCGCGATCTCGATCAGCTGGCCCTCGCCCGTCTTCTCGCGCTGCCAGAGCGCGGCCATCACGGCGAAGGCACCCTGGGCGCCCGCCAGGTAGTCGCCGGAGTAGATCGCGGTGTTGGCAGACGGGTCCGTGTCTTCGTAGCCGCGCAGCAGCGTGTGGCCCATCACCCCTTCGAGGTGCACGCCGAGGGCGCGGGCGGTGCGATACGGCCCGCTGCTGCCGTAGGCTGGCACGCGCACGAAGATGATGCGCTCGTTCGCCTGCCGCAGCCAGTCGTAGGTGATGCCCAGCTTCTCCATGGTGCCGGTGGCGTTGTTCTCGTAGACCACGTCGGACCTGGCGACGAGGCGCTGCAGCAGCTCCAGCCCTTCCGGTCGGCGGAGATCGACGGTGAAGCTCTTCTTGTTGCGGAAGATGCTGACGAAGGTGGGGCCGTAGTTCCAGGGGCGTGGGCCAAGCTGGTTTCTGGGAAAGCCGCCCGACCATGCGGGCGAATTCTCGATCATGGCCGCAGGCGGGTGCGCCATCGCGCCGCGGGTCAACGGCTGAAAGACGAACGGATTTTCGACCTTGATGACTTCGGCGCCGAGGTCGCCCAGCAGCATCGTGGCGAACGGCCCCGCCCAGACGACGCAGAGATCGATCACGCGGTAGCCCTCGAGCGGCATGCGTCCCGTCATCGCAGCACCCCCTCGCCCGTCGCGGCCGCGATCGCGGCTTCGCTGACGCCGGCCTCGCGCAGCACCTCCTGCGTGTGCTCGCCCAGCAGCGGCGCCGGGCGGCGTAACTGCCAGCCGCCCTGCTGCATGATGAACGGCCGCCCGGCCATCTCGACCTCGCCCATCAGCCGGTGCTCGGCCTTCTGCCAGAAGCCGCGGCCGCGGAAGTGCTCGTCCTCGTACATGTCCTGCATGGTGAAGAGCGGACCGCACAGCACCCTGGCGCGCCGCGCCTCGGTCCAGATCTCGCGTTTCGTGCGCTCGATGCACCAGGCGATGAAGTTCGCGTTCCACTCCTCGATGATCGCCGGGTTCAGCCGCGCGAGCGGGTCGGCGTACTTCGGGTCCAGCGCCCATTCCGGCGAATTGAGCATGTCGAGCACGCGATCGGGATACAGCCCGGCGCCGTTGAAGTCCACGTAGCCGTCGGCGCAGGCGTAGATGCCGCCGGGCATGCCGGCCGCCGCGCCGGCGGTGCGCACCATCCTGCGCCCGCTGAACTGGTAGCCGATCGCCGCGGCGTGGCGCCGGTCCACGCCGCCGAGTTGCGTCTCCGCCAGGGAGATATCGACCCGCTGGCCGATACCGAAGCGCCTGCTCGCGAACAGCGCCCCGGCAGCGGCGACGGCCACGGCGGAACCCGACTCGAACAGCGCCGCCGTGCCGGCCATCTTCACCGGCTCGCGCTCGGTGAGGCCCATCGAGTACATCTCGCCGCCGAAGCCGTACAGCACCAGCTCGGAGGCGCGGTAGTCGCGGTACGGCCCCGTCTGGCCGAAGTTTGAGACGCTGATCAGCGAAAGCGAGGGCTTGCGCGCTTGCAGCGTCTCCCAGCCGATGCCCAGCCGCTCGATCACGCCGGGGCGGAAGCTCTCGACCACGAGGTCGGCGCGATCGGCCAGCCGCAGCAGCGCCGACCGGGCGGCCTCGCGCTTCAGATCCAGCACCACGGAGCGCTTGTTGCAGTTGAGGTAGAAGAAGAGGCCGCTCTTCTCCGGGTGGGGCGCGTCGCCCTGGAACGGTCCCAACGCCCGCGCCGGGTCGCCGCCCGGACGCTCGATCTTGATCACGTCGGCGCCGAAGTCCGCCAGCAGCCGCGTGGCGTACGGTCCGGCAACGTGGCAGGTCAGATCGAGAACGGTGACATCGTCAAACGCCTGCATGCGCTCAAGCCCTCGCTGGCTGATGCTGCGCCGGGCCCGCCGGAACCGGTTCGTCGCGCGGCGCGCTGGGCGCTTCCGGCTTCACAGTGGCGCGTTAAGACGCGCGACGCAAGGGGATCGCGGCGCCCGTACGGCGCGTACCGGCTGCTGCCGTAGCCGGCGCTTCCGTGCAACACTGTGCGACAAGCGCTCAGCGGCGGAGGCCTGGCATGGCGCGTTCGTCAAGGACTTTAGCGGCTCCGGGCATGGCCGTCGCGGCGGTCCCCGCGCCGGCGGCGCCGGCCGCCGAAGCGGCTCCCGCGCTCTGGCGCATCGCCGGCATGACGCTGGCGCACTTCGTCAACGACTCCTACGGCCAGTATTTGGCGATCCTGCTGCCGCTGCTGGCGCTGAGCATCGGCTTCGACGTGGGGCGCGCCAGCATCATCGTCACGGCGTACACGATCACTTCGTCGATCATTCAGCCGCTGCTCGGGCACCTTGCCGACCGCTACACGACGCGGCTGATCTCGGTGATCGGCCTGGCCGCCTCGGCCGTGGGCGGCTCGTTGCTGGGCGTGGCGCCCAGCTTTCTCGTGCTCGTGCTCTTTGCGGTGCTGGCCGGCCTTGGCACGGCGATGTACCATCCGCAGGCCGCGGCCATGGTCGTGGCCAGCGCGGGGCGGCGCAAATCGACCCTGATGTCGGTGTATCTCGTCGGCGGCAGCGCCGGCTTTGCGCTCAGCCCGAAGATCGTCCAGGCCGTCGCCGGCCACGATCTGCACGCCACGCCGTACCTGATGGCGCCCGGCCTGCTGATGGCGCTGGCGCTGCTGCTGTTCGCGCCGCGCAACTGGGCGCCGGCGCGCGGAAGCGAGGCGCTGCCCTCGCTCTGGGGTGTGCTGCGCGCCCACCGGCGCATCCTCGGGCTGCTGCTGGGCATCGTCGTGCTGCGCTCGTGGACGCAGCTCAGCGTCTCCACCTTCCTGCCCTTCTACTACAGCCACCGCTACGCCGACCATCACTACGCCGCGAGTCACGCGGCCAACGTGATCACGGTCTTCAGCCTGACCGGCGCCTTCGGCGGGCTGCTGGGCGGCTTCCTCGCCGATCGCTTCGCGGCGAAGCCGGTGATCGTGCTCTCCTTGATCGCCGCGGGGCCGCTGCTGCTCGTGCTGCCGCGGCTGGACGGCGCCTGGCTCTACCTCGTGGCGGCCGGCAGCGGCATCCTGCTGCTTTCGAGCTGGAACGTGCTGACCGTCCGCGGCCAGACGCTGCTCTCGCGGAACGTAGGCATGGCCTCCGGGCTGATGCTTGGCTTCTCGATCGGTCTGGGCGGCCTCGGCGCCATTCCGCTCGGCTTCGTGGGCGACCGGATTGGGCTGCTGCCGGTGCTGGTCTTCTGCGCCGTGCTGGCGCCGCTGGCGGGTCTGCTGGCCCTGCGCCTGCCGGACTAGCCGACGACCGTGCACGGCGTGGGTGCGGCGGATCGTGGGTCGTGGCTGGCGCCACGAAGGGCGCAGTTGATTGGAGTTGCCTACTCCATCGCCATAGGGCTGAGCTTCTCCACATGATTTTGCAGAACGTCGCTGGCATCGCTGGCGGAGCGGCCGCGGTAGACTTCGCCGCAACTGACGGCGGCGTGCCTAACGTAGCGCACGTCATGGACCGTAACTGAAGGTTAGTTTACTACCTGCTGCGGAATAGGCGAACGCTCCCTGGCCGGGGTAGAGCCGCGTCGATTGCTGGTACTGCCCTGTGCTTGCGCCGTACACGTAAACGGCGTCGGCACCGGTGAGCGTGACTGGCGCCGTGATAGGGTCGCCAGTCATCACCCACTGGCCGGCAGGGAGCGTGATGGGGGACAAGGGCGCGCCGCAGGACTGGCAGAGTGTCTGCGGAATGAGCAACACATGATTGTCGGTGGGGAAGTACGCCCAATAGCCGACCCCCGGCTTGGTATCGGTCGGAGAAACGGCCGCGTACGTCATCCCACCCGGCGCGAGCGTATAGAGTTGGACGTTTTCGGGTATCCCCGCCCCAGCCTGGGTAACGGAAATTAGATTCCAGCCAGCGGAGTAGGGAATCAGCAGCGGCGGTGGGCCACCGGTGGGCGTCGCTGTCTGCGCGACGCCAGTGTGTGGCGCTGCTCTGCCGCCGGCGAGGAACAAGAGCAGCGGCAGCCAGAGCAGTGACGTATACCAGATGGCGAATCTCATGGTCTCACCCCGGAACGCCGACCTCATCGGCTGCGGCTGCTCTCTCCATGCCTAGCAGTCCGGTAGCCCAGCGTCCCAGCGCATACCCCACGGATAGGCGGGTGTCTCGCGCTGGATGCTGGCGACGTTCGGCAGACCGCACTCAGGCGAGGTGGTGTTGCGGTTGCTGTCGAAGACATCGCTGTTAACAAAGTAGTCGGACACGATGGTGGAGAAGTTCTGGCCGTTGTACTGGAACCACGACTCAACCATGTCGCCTGTGGCCTTGGTTGGTGAGGTTTGGGCGAAGGTCGTTTGCGGGCTCTGAGCGCCACCGACTGCCTCTTGGACCGCCGCGGCTCGGTACATGTAGCCGAGGTTACTCTCGGTCGCGTCCAGGATATAGCTCCCGTTCACGCCGGTGTACACGACGTTGGTGTAGCTGTGCACGTCGTACGTCTGCTGCGTGTTGGGCGCGGTTCCGGACAGATTGCACCGTACGGTGATTCCGCCCGTAGCTGCCGGGTAGTAGTCGTAGCGCGATGTACCCGAAGCGCAGCCGACGCCGTTCCACTGGCGGGTAGTCGTGTTGTAACCCTGGCCCTGGTAGGTGGTGGCCGCGAACCACTCGAAGCCGGCCGCGTTCTGCGCGTACCCGACCTGATAGAAGACGTCGTTGTCTGTGTACGCGTCGATGTACGTAAACGCTTCGCCCAAGTTGGTGAGGTTGGTTCCCGGCTGCGGCGTTTGGAGGACGGCGAGGTACCGGTCGGCACCGCTCGGGGAGCTAGAGAGGTAGAAGCCACTGTAGCCGCCGCCGTTGTTCACGAACCCGGTGTTCTGGTAGAACCACTGCTGGCCGCTGACGTAGTTGAACGCGTTGGTAGTGCTGGGGCCATTGTCGGTGACGGTGACGTAGCCCGGAACGCTAGGGCAATAGGCATCGCAGGCGTAGACGGCGTAGTAGAAGTTCGTCCCGGCTGCGAAATTGCCATACGTCATGGCGAGTTGGTTGGCGGTCCCGCCATAGAAGTACTGGTAGCTCTGGCCGCCGTCAGTGGACTGGTAGAAGTAGAAGTAGGTCGGGCTGCATGCCCCCTGCTGCTCGACGATTAGGCTCATCTCCTCGTTCCAGTTGAACGGGTTGGTGGAGAAGTAGGCCTTCGGCGTCGAGGTGCTACAGGAGCTTGCTTGGTCCCAAATCAGGCCACCACTACGGGGCGTCTCCGGTGGTGGAGATGGTGCGGGGGTACGGCTCAGCCGCCGTGGGCGCGTTCCTCGGCGGCGCGGTCGCGGCCGCAGAGGGCGATCAGCTCCTCGTGGTACTCGAACCAGACCGTGTGATAGCTGTCTTTCAACGGCGAGGCGAGCATCGAGGCGTCGCCGGCGCGCAGCGCGGCCAGGGCACGCTCGAAGCGGTTCGTATAGCCACCGAGCCGGGAGAGATGCGCCGCGGTTTCCTCCAGCAGCGGCCGCAGCTCGGCGTGCAGGGCGCCCAGCGTGCGCACGAGGCCGGCGAAGGCAGCTTCCGTCTGCGCGCCGGCGGATGACTGCTGCCAGTCGCTCACGAGCTGCTTGAAACGGGCGTTGAGCAGCAGAAAGCGCCCGTAGCAGGACTCGATTGCATCCGCGGCGACGGCGGCGCGCTCGGCGGCGAGTTGCTCGCTGAGCCAGGCGCGGCCGTCCGGCGTGAGCATTACCCCGCGCGGCGTTGCGCGGAAGCTGGCGGCGTTCCCCGCGATGCAGGCTTCGATCGCCGGCTGCGTCGCGCCGAGTGCGGCGGCGGCGCGCGCCGGTGGGCAGAGGCCCTTCAACTGCACTGTGCGCGCCAGTTCAAGCAGCGTCACCTGCTCGCGGCCCGGCGCGGCGGCGCTTGCGGCCGGCGCCGGCTCCGCGCTCAGCTCTACCCGCCAGCGGCGCAGCGTGCGCAGCTCGGCGATCTCGGCCGCCCCGGCCGCGCGGCAGTCGCCCAGGAACAGCCGGCCCGTGCCGCCGTCCACCGTCACCAGCGCACCCTCGGCGATCAGCGCGTCGCCCAGGCGCAGGCCCGCGTCGTCGATCTGTGCGCCCGCAACGCTGGTGACGGCGGGGATGCCCCAGCTTCGGGCGACGACCGCGGCGTGGCTGGCGACGCCGCCGCTCGCGGTGACGATGCCGGCCGCCCGCACCATGCCGTGCACGTCGGCCGGCGAGGTCTGCTCACGGGCGAGCACCACGGCAACGCCCTTCGCGCTCAGCTCAGCGGCGCGGCCGGGGTCGCAACAGAGCACGCCCGCGCCGGCGCCGGGTGAGGCCGCGAGGCCACTCGCTATCGGCGCCGCCTCCGGGTCGACGCGCACCGCGGCCGCGAGCTGCTGCAGCACGCCGTCGTCGATGAGCGCCACCGCCTCGGCCTTGCTGAGGGGAAAGTCCGGCTCTTCCGCCATGGCCACGGCGATGCGCACGGCGGCGAGGGGGCTGCGCCGGCCGATGCGCGTCTGCAGGATGCAGAGGCGGCCGCCGCTGACCGTGAACTCCACGTCGCAGAGGTCGCGGTAATGCCGTTCGAGCGTGCGCAGCGTCTCGATCAGTTCGGCGTAGACCTCGGGGAGCTGCCGCTGCAGCGTGTCCAGGCCGGAGACCGTGTGCGTGCCGGCGACCACGTCCTCGCCCTGGGCGCGCGGCAGGTAGTCGCCGTAGGGCGCCGCCTCGCCCGTGGCCGGGTTGCGCGTGAAGGCGACGCCGGTGCCGGAGCGGTCGTCCAGGTTGCCGAACACCATCGCCTGCACGGTCACGGCCGTGCCGAGCTGATCGGAAATGTTCTCCCGCGCGCGGAAGACGCGGGCGCGTTCGGAGTTCCAGGAGCGGAAGACGGCCTCGATTGCGCCACGCAGCTGTGCATGCGGCCCGCCCGGAATACCGGGCGGCACGCGCTCGGCCGCCAGCCGGCGGACACGTTCGGCGGCGGCGAGCCCGCCGCTGACGCTGCCGTCTGCTGCCGCGGCGGCGCCGATCTCGGCTTCGGGAAGGCCGAGCACGATCTCGGCATACATGCGAGAGAAGCGCAGCCAGGTGTCGGCGGCGAAGGCGGGGCTGCCGCTCTGCGCCGCGAGCCGGTCGCGGATCGCCGGCGTGATGCCGACGTTCAGCAGCGTGTCCATCATCCCCGGCATGGAGACGGGCGCGCCCGAGCGCACGGAGACGAGCAGCGGCGCCGCCGGATCGCCGAAGCGGCGACCCGTGTGCGCGGCCAGCCGTTCGAGCTGCGCGGCGATCTGCTCGTCCAGGTCGTCGGGCCAGCCGGAGCCCAGATAGCGCCGGCAGACCGCCGTGGTGATCGTGAAGCCGGGCGGCACAGGCAGGCCAAGCCCGCGCGTCATCTCCGCCAGCCCGGCGCCCTTGCCGCCGAGCAGCGCCGCCGGGTCGTGCCCCTCGGGCAGCGGCTGATCAAAGGCGACGACCGCCGGCGCCGGTTGCGAATCGGCGTTCATCGCCGCTGGTCCTGCCTGATCGAGGTCGCTGCCGTGTCTCAGCGCCATCCATGCATCCGAAAGAACCACGCCACGCCCCGCGGCGGGCGAAGTCAGGTCAGAGAGAGAATGGTCACCGTGCCGGCATCGCCGTTCACCAGCACGGTGGCGCCGTCGGGGATGCGCCGTGTCGCGTCGGTGACCGAGGGCACGCAGGGAATGCCCAGCTCGCGGCTGACGATCATGGCATGGCTCTGCGCCGCGCCGACATCGACGATCACGCCGCCGGCGGCGACAAACAGCGGCGTCCACGACGGGTCGGTGATCGGCGCCACGAGGATCTCGCCGGGGTTGAGCGCGGTCGGGTCCAGCGGGTCGAGCACGACGCGCGCCACGCCGGTCACCTGGCCGGGGCAGCCGGGGAAGCCGGTGAGCACTTCGCCGGGGGCGACGGGCTTCACCGAGTTCTCCTCGCGCGGCGGCCAGGTGTCGGGGTCGGGCTGCGTGCCGGCGAAGACGAACGGCTCGCGCAGAGCGGCGTAATCGTGGAACAGCGCGCGGCGGCGGCGAATCTCGTCTCTGAGCGAGGCCGGATCGGCGATCCAGCCGTCCATCTCGGTCGCCAGCACGAGGCCGAAGTCGCTCACTTCGTCGGCCTTGCCCTCGGCCACCAGGCGCCGGCCGATCGTGTGCATCGCCATGCGCGCCTCGTGGATCGGCTTGATCGCGCTGGTCTTGGTGCGCTCGCGCCCGGCCTGGAAGAGCATGGCAGCCTTCGCGGCCGCCTGGAAGGCGCCCTGCGTCGCGGCGTCGCCGGCGAGCATGGCCGAGATCTCGGCGACGGTGCGCTCGCGCTCGGCCGCCATCTGGCGGTTGCGGGCAGCGGGCGCGGCCTCGGGACCGGCGAGGCGCATGCGGTCGATCGCCGCCAGCGCCAGCTCGGGCCGCGTCTCCCAGGTGTGGTTACGCATCTCCCACTCGTTCGGCCCGCGCGAGCCGAATGTGCGCAGGAAGCCGCTGAAGTCGGCGAGGAATTTCTCACCGGCCGGTCCGCCCTTGGCGAGGCGGTCGAGCAGGCCCGGCACGCCCGCGTCGAAGGCCGCCATCAGCGCCGGATCGGCCGCCACCTGACGGCTGAGCTGCCACATCGCCAGCGACGGCGCCGCCGATTCCACGTCGCCCACACCGGAGATCACGCGCATCGCGTCCTCCGGCCGGTTCACCGCCGCGCAGATCTGGGCGAGGACGCCGACCGGGATCGGGCTGAGGAAGGTGATGTAGATGTGCTCGGAGAAGAGCTGACGGAAGTATGCAAGCAGCAGGTCGCGGGCGTAGGCCCAGAGCTGGGGATTGCTCATCGCGTCGAGGTCCGGCCGCTTGTCGCGCAGCGTCGCGACGCGCGCCGCGCTGGCGGCGGGCGCGTCGAGCTGCGTGGCGCTCATCACCCAGGCGAAGGTCTCGCCAATGGCGGCGGTGCGTTCCTCGTTGTGGTCGCCTGGCGCCGGCTCGTAGGGCGGAACGCCCGGCTGCGAGCCGTAGAAGAGGTCGTCCATCGCCTGGGCGGAGAGGCCGGGCGCCCGCTCGCCGAGGATGCGGGTAACGGCGGCGTTGAGGTAGCAGTAGCCGCCGAAGACGCCGAGCGTCTCCATCTCGCCGGGGGCGAACTCGTCGTAGGTGAAGGCGCCCATCTGCACGAGCGCGTCACGCCAGGCGCCTTCGACGACATCTCTCATCAGCAGGCTGAACGTCAGCGGTGCGACCGGGTCGGGAAACACCTCGCCGACGTTGGCGCGCGTCCACAGCGGATAACGTGCGCTCGGCTTGCTGCCGACGATCCATGGGTCCATGCTCGTTGCCTCCCCGCAATTGCCTGCAGACTGGCGGCGCCGGCCAGGGCCGCTGAGGCGGCTGGAGCCGAGCGGGCCGGTGCAGCATTATTGCGGGACGGCGACAGTTGGGTAAAGGGTCACGGCCGTGCGACGCCGGCTTACGGCCTTGCGGCGCAGCGCCAACGAGCGTGACGGCCCGCGGCGCCGAGCAGCTACTTTTTGCTCCAGTAGGCGCTGTCTTCCGGGAACACCGTTTGGCAACGGGTCGCTTCGACGGGGCCGTCGAGGGTATCGGCTGCTCCGCGCCAGACCTCGTAGTGCGGCATGCGGCGGTGCGCCTCCAGCGCCGCCTCGTCCTTGTAGACCTCGTAGAAGTAATAGACGGCGTTGTCCTGCGCGTCCTGCAGGACGTTGAAGCGCATGCAGCCCGGCTCATCCCGCTCCGAGCCGAGGGCATCGACCTCGATCGCTTCGAGGAAGCGTCGCCGCAGCTCGGGCTTAATCCGCACCTTCACCCACATCGTGATCATGCCGTTTCCCTCCATGCGCTTGATCCGCCGTCAGCGCGCTGCACCGGGGATCTCTGCCGGGCCGCGCGTTCGCTGCATCCAGCCGGCGAGGTCGCCACACGTCGCCAGCCAGAGGCGGGGGCGTTCCTTCATCGCCTGGATCACGGACTCCACCACGCGGGCGCGCAGGCCGCGCCCGGAGCCCACATCGCCACGCGGGCTGATCATGAGCGTGAAGAGCGCGCCCTCGTCGTAGGCGGCGTCGAACAGGTCCGCGAGCGCCGAGCGCACCACTGCCGGCGTGCGGTGCGCCTCGTAGTAGCAGCGGTCCGAGTACGGCTCCTGCACGGGGATCTCGAGCAGCGAGCGCCCCTGCCCGGCATCGATGACGTAGGGAACGTCGTCGTCGCTGCAGCTGGAGTCGTAGGCGTAGCCGCGGGCGGCGAGCACGGCGTGGGTCTCGCTCGTCATCAGCCGGTCGGGGGCGCGGAATCCGGCGGGCCGGCTGCCGAACACGGAGTTGAGCGCCGCCTCGGACTGTTCCAGCACGGCGTGCTGCTGTTCGGCCGAAAGGGCGCTGAAGTCTTCATGCAGGCAGCCGGAGGCCGCGACCTCGTGCCCGGCGGCGGCGATCCGCTCCATCAGGGCGGGGTAGCGCCGGGCGTCCCAGCCGTTGATGAAGAAGGTGGCATGCACCGACTGCCGCTCGAACAGGTCCAGCAGGTTGAAGGCGCCGGCCTGGGCGGCGTAGCGGCCGTGCGAGCGCCGGCCCCACAGCGGCAGCTCCGACTCGCGCCGATCGACGCTCTCCGCCTCGAGATTGACGCTGATCGCGGCGGCGGCCTGGCTGCCCGGCGGCCAGAAGTCGGTGATGGTCATGGCCGGCCTCCCAGATGGGCCGTCGCCTGCATCACGCCGCTCTCCGCGTCGAGGCACCAGCGCGCCAGGTCACGCATGTTGGTGAAGTGGACGTCCGGATAGGTCTTGATGAACGAGACGAGGCGGTCGATCGCGCGCAGGCGCCCGGGCACACCGGAGCCGCCGCGGCCGCCGCGCGGGTGCAGGGTCATCACGAAGTAGCCGGCGCCGTGGTAGAGGGCATCGAACTCGCCCTTCCACAGCTCGAGGATCTCCTCGGGCGAGAGCCGCCCCGTGCCGTACATGTAGGCGTCGTCGAGCGTGGAGGTGATGTTCGGCAGCGAGACCATCTCGGTGGACGGCCCGGCGCCGACCACGGCCGGATAAGGACCATCGAAGTCCTTGTCGCTCGTGTCGTAGACGTAGCCAAGCTCCCGCAGGGTCGGCAGCGTCACGTTGCTTTTCTGCCCGCCGGGCGCCCGCCAGCCGACGGGAGCCGTGCCGGACAGTTCGCTGAGGATGCGGTGGGTCTTGCGCAGGAGCGCGATCTCCTCGTCCGGCGGCATGGCCCAGCCCTCGTGCACGTAGCCGTGCGCGGCCATCTCCTGCTTCGCCTGGCCGATGAGCGAGATGTACTCGGGGTGCAGCTCGGCGTCGTGGCCGCACATGAAGCAGGTGATGGGGATCTGCTGCCGGTCGGCCATCTCGAGCACGCGCGGCAGGCCGCGGCGCGGCGAGTAGCGGCCGATGGAGTGGGCGCCGGCGGGATCGAGCCCGCGGCCGATCTCGTTGCCCGGCCCGTCGCAGTCGAACGTGAGCATTACGACGCAGCGGGCGCCGTTGGGCCAGCGGTACTTCATGGCGGCGCTCTCCCTGCCGGTTCTCACCCGGCGCCTCAGCGAGTTTCCAGCAGCTCCGGCAGGCGGCTGATCACGCCTGCCAGCAGCGCCGCCTTCTGGGGAAGGGAGTCGGCGAGGATGTACTGGCGGTTGTTCTCCGCGCCGCCAGCCGGCCCCAGGCCGTCCAGCGAGGGCAGACCCATCGCCGCGCCGAAGTTGCCGTCGGAGCCGCCGACGCTCATCGGCGCCTCCGTGATCTCCAGCCCCAGCTCCCGCCCGGCCGCCTGCGCCAGCTCCAGCATGCGCACGTTCCCCGGATTGCGCTTGAACAGCGGGCGGGTGATGCCGCCGGTGATCACCGTCCGGGTGCCGGGAACAACGGTCTGCGCGGCGATCGCCGTCGCGCCGCGCACCAGAGCCTCGGCGTCCTCCTGCGTGCGGGCGCGCAGGTCGATGCTCAGCCAGGCCTTCACGGGCACGGCCTGGCGCGCCGTTCCGGCCTCGACGATGCCCACCCGCAGGCGCGTGCCCCGCTCCGGGTCGGAGAGCGCCTCGAGCGCCTGGATCTTGTGCGCGGCCTCGGCGATGGCGCTCGCCGCCTGTTCGCCGGGGCGGTCGTCCGCGTTGCCGTAAATGGTGAAGGCGATCGCGCCCACCACGCCGCGCGAGATGACGAGCGGGCCGGTGCGCGACGGCTCCATGATCACCTGCCAGTCGGCCGCCCGCGCCTCGGCCTCGATCAGCGGCCGGCCGCTGGGGCTGCCCAGCTCCTCATCGCCGCAGAGAAAGACCGTGGCCCGTTCGAGCCCATCCCAGCCGGCGTTGCGCAGCGCCCGGAACGCCCCGAGCAGGACCACCCAGCCGCCCTTCATGTCGATGATGCCCGGCCCGTAGACCCGCCCGTCCCGCTCTTCGATCGGGTGCTCGATGATCGTGCCACGCGGCTGCGTGGTATCCAGGTGCATGTGGCAGAGCAGGCGGCCGCGGCCGGCGCCTGGGCGTCGCGCGATCATGTGGTTGCCGCTCTCGGGCTGGGCGATCGTCTCGGTCGTGAAGCCCAGCTCCTGCCACGCGGCGGCGACCAGCGGCCCCACCCGGTCGATGCCCTCCTTGTCGCGCGAACCGCTCTCGATCGCGCAGTAGCGCTTGACCTCCTCCACCATCGCCGCCTGCCGCGACTTGAGGTAGGCGAAGTAGGCCGGGACGTCGGACATGAGCTCCCTCCACAGACGGGCCCGCCGGCCTCAGACGGTGACCGGCTGCATGATGCCGATCTGCTCCCAGGTCAGGCGCTCGACCAGCGGGCCGTACGTCTCCTTCGAGTGGCCGGCGCCCTTAACCGCCGCTTCGGCGATGCGGCGCGTGTTGCGCGAGTCGCGCGAGTGCAGCGTGAAGGTGCGCACGTCGCGCAGCGCACGTTCAAGCGGCAGGTGGCGGAAGGTGCCGCGCGCCCCCACGACCTCGATCGCCTTGTTGGTCACGGTCAGCGCCGCCTGCTTGGCCGTGTGCACGGCGCGCACGCCGGCGATCTCCGCATCGGTGAAGCGGCCCTGCTCCCACAGCCAGGCGGCGTAGTTCATCGAGGCGGAGGCCGCCTGCAAGGCCGCGTCCATCTCGCCGAGCATGTAGGCGGTGACATCGTCGTCCAGCATCGCCGGCCGCTCGCGCACGAGCGCCAGCACGAAATCGTAGGCGCCCTGGGCCGTGCCGAGGTAGTTGGCGGCATAGGCGAGGGTGAAGGTGCGCGGGTCGTTGAGCACCCAGTCACCCGGCTGGCCGAGCACGTTCTCCCAGGGGACAAAGACATCGTCGAGCTTCAGCTGCCAGCTAATGGTCGCTCGCATGCCCAGCGTATCCCAGTTGTCCACGACCGAGACGCCGGGGTGATCCCTGGGCACGACGATCAAGACGGTGCCCTGGCCGGGGGTTTCGATGCCCGGCGCACGCAGGTAGACGAGGTGGAAGTCCGCGACCGGCGCGAGCGAGGCGAAGTGCTTGGCGGCGGTGACGCGGAAGCCGCCCGGCACCGGCAACATTTCGCTGTTGGGGGCGCGGGGCGAGCTCGGGGTCGCGGGGTCGGCCTCGCTGCCGCAGGAGGAGATCAGGGCGCCATGCCGGGCCACCGGGTCGAGGAAGCGCTGGCGCTGCTCGGCGTTGGCGTGACGGGCGATGATGCCGGTGGCGTGGGTCTGGATCTGCACCAGTTGGCCGGTGGAGGCGTCGCCGGCCGCGAGTGCGGCGAGCACCTGGTAGTACGGCACGAAGCGGTCGGTGAGCGGCGGCACAAGCGACCAGAAGCCCTGGCCGCCCAGCTCCGGCGGCAGCGACAAGCGCAGAAAGCCGGCCTCGCGCAGCCGCTCGAACGCCAGCGCCGGGAACTCGGCGCCGAGGTCGTGCGCGAAGGCCTCCGCGCGGTACCCGGCCGCCAGTTCCCTCGCCTGCTCGACCAGCGCCTGCCTTTCGGCGGAGATCGTCAGATCCACGGCCTCGCTCCTTCTCCCGCCCGCGTCGCCCGTGCACGGCGACGCTGGACCGGCGGTTCGCAGACCCGGACGGGGAACGCTGCACGCGAGCGGGCGCCGGCGTCCGACGCCGCGTTCGCGATCGCCATCAAGGTACCGCAAATGCCGGCAGGCCGTGCCGCGGGGACGGCTTCGAGCGCGTAGATCATGCGATCGTCGTTCGTCGTCGGAGAGCGCCCCGTCGTTTGCGCTCGCCTTCAGCGATCTGTCCGGCTGCAACGGTCGCGGCCGGTCTATACTGACAGCTGGTAACGCCGGCAACGGGTCGCCCTGTTCTACCTGCACGCATTGAGCTGACACGAGGGGGAGTGGCATGGGAAGCGACGGCGCGGCCGCGGCCGAAGACATCGGCAACATCGTCTCGCTCGAACACGTCAACGTCACCGTTCCAGACCAGGCGCTGGCGACCCAGTTCTACATCGTCGGCCTGGGGCTGACGCGCGACCCGTACATGATGGTCGGCATCGAGAACATGTGGGCCAACGCCGGCGAGCAGCAGTTTCACCTGCCGACGAGGGGAGTTCAGGTGATTCCGGGGCATATCGGCCTCGTCGTGCCCGATCTTGGCGCGCTTCAGCAGCGGCTGCAGCGGCTCGAGTCGCCGCTGGCCGGCACGCGGTTCGCCTGGTCGGCCGAAGCGGAATATGTGTCAGCGACCTGCCCCTGGGGGAATCACTTCCGTTGCTACGCGCCGCAGGAGGCCTTCGGCGCGATGCAGCTGGGCATCCCCTACGTTGAGTTCCTGGTGAGGCCCGGTGCGGCGGCCGGCATCGCCCGCTTCTACCGGGAGGTCATGCGCGTGCCCGCAACCGTGCAGCAGGATGGCGATGCGGCGGCCACCATTCCGGCCGGCCGCGGGCAGGTGCTCCGCTTCCGCGAGACCGCCGAGCCGCTCCCGGCCTACGACGGGCACCACATCGCGGTCTACATCGCCAACTTCTCCGCTCCGTACGCCGCGCTGGAAGCGAAAGGGCTGGTGACGGAGCAGTTGCGCAACCACCAGTTTCGCTTCCAGAAGATCGTCGATCCCGCGACGGGCGAGCAGGTGGCCGAGCTGGAGCACGAGGTGCGCAGCCTGCAGCATCCGCTCCACGGCCGTGCCTTCGTCAACCGCAACACGGCGCAACTGATCGGCAGCTACCGGCGCGGCCAGGATGCATTGCCGGTGTGATCGCCGCTGGCGCCGACCTCCGCGCCCGCCGGCACGGTGGTGCGCCGGCGGAATCGGTTGAGTCGCGATCGGGCGCCAGCGGGCGACGATCCGCGCCGCGCGCTGGCTAGAGCGCGCCTACCACGGGTCGATGCATGGCCGCTTCTTGCCGTCGCGCGGGAGCACGGGCGGGCTGGCTTTGAGGCCGGCGAGCAGCCAGTGGCGCGACTCCGCCGGGTCGATCACGTCCTCCACCTCGAACACGTGCGCGGCGTTCAGCGCCCGGCCGCGCTCGTAGGCCGCGGCCACCATGCGCTCGAAGGCGGCGGCGCGTTCCCGCGGGTCCGCGATCGCCTCCAGCTCGCGGCGGCGCCCCAGCTTCACCTGGCCCTCCAGCCCCATGCCGCCGAACTCCGCCGTGGGCCAGGCGATCGTGAACAGCGGCAGCTTGTGGTTGCCGGCGCCCATCGTCTGGGCGCCCAGGCCGTAGGACTTGCGCAGGATGATCGTGAAGAAGGGGACCGTCACGCTCGCGCCCACCACGAACATGCGGGCGCTGTGCCGCACCGTCGCTTCTTTCTCCGCCTCGGGGCCAACCATGATCCCCGGCGTGTCGCAGAGGAAGAGCAGCGGGATGTCGAAGGCGTCGCAGATCGTCATGAAGCGCGCCGCCTTGTCCGCCGCCGCGCTGTCGATCGCGCCCGAGAGATGCGCCGGGTTGTTGGCCACGACGCCCACGGGCCGCCCTTCGACGCGGATGAAGGCGGTGATCATCGCCAGGCCGAAGCCGCGGCGTAACTCCAGCACCGAGCCCGAGTCGGCCAGCGTCTCGATCACGTTGCGCACGTCGTAGATGCGCAGCCGGTTCTCCGGGATCAGGCCACGCAGCAGGCGCTGGTCGGCGCACTCCCATTGCTGCAGCGGACCCTGGAAGTAGGAGAGATACTGCTTCGCGGCCTGCACCGCCTCGGCTTCATCGCGGACGGCGATGTCGACCACCCCGTTCGGCACCTGCACCGCCATCGGGCCGATCTCTTCCGGGCGAAACACGCCGAGGCCGCCACCCTCCACCATCGCCGGCCCGCCCATGCCGATGCTGCTGTTGGCCGTGGCGATGATCACGTCGCAGCAGCCGAGCAGCGCCGCGTTGCCGGCAAACGAGCGCCCCGCGTTGACGCCGATGATCGGCACCAACCCGCTCAGCCGGCCGAGCTTGTTCCAGGTCGGGGTGGCCAGGCCGCCGCCGCCGCCCGCCCGCTCCGAGCTGCTGCCCTGCCCCGTGGCGTTGCGGCTGCCGCCGCCGGCGCGCCCGCCGCCGCCCTCGGTGAAGTACACAACAGGAGCGCGCAGGCGCGCGGCCACGTCCAGCATCCGGTCCTGCATCTTGTGGTTCATGCCGCCCTGCGTGCCGGCGAGCACCGTGTAGTCGTAGGCGAGCACGACACAGCGCGACTTCGTCTCGTCGAAGCGATCGCCGTTCACGTGCCCCAGGCCCATGACCATGCCGTCGGCCGGGGCGTAGGCGAGCAGCTCGTCGGCGGCGCCGCGCAGCCCCATGCCCACGGCCAGCCGGCCGTAGGCCACGAAGCTGCCGGGATCGCAGAGGTCTTCCACGTTCTCCTGCGCCGTGCGCCCGCCGCGCGCGTGGCGCTTCTCGATCGCTTCGAGGCGGACCGGGTCCGCCACGGTGACCTGGCGTTGCCGCAGCACTTCGGCCAGGTCGGGGCGGATTGCATCGAGGTCTTGCTGGCCGGCTGCGTCCGCTTCGCCGGCCTCGGCCTCGCGCTCCTCCAGGTAGAGGAGGGGGTCGCCCTCGTACAGCGTGTCCCCCGGCGCGACGACGATCGCCTGCACGATCCCCGGTCCCGGCGCCTGGATCACGTGCTCCATCTTCATCGCGTTCAGCACCAGCAACTGCTGTCCGCGGCGAACCGGCTCCCCGGCCTGCACGTCGACGCTCACGACCGTCGCCTGCATCGGCGCGCGCACTGCGATCGTGCCGCTCGACCCATCTGCGGCGCCGGCGAAGGCGCCGTCTGGAAGAGCCGGCGACGGGATCGCCGCACGGCCGGACCTGCCGTAGCTCAGCACCGCCAGCGGATCGGCGGCATCGAGCCGTACGCCGGCGCGGCTCGGCGCCGGCGCTGCCTCGAAGAACCGCTTCGGGTGCGCGGCGCTCCGGGCGACGAACTCCGTCAGGTGATCGTCCAGAAAGCGGGTGCTGACCCTGCCGGCGGCCACGTCCGGGTGACGCAGCAGGTTTTGCAGGAAGGGAATGTTGGTCTGCGCCCCTTCGCTGCGGAACTCGCAGAGGGCGCGGTAGGCGGCGGCGACCGCGTCGGCGAAGCGGGGCGACGGCGACCAGCAGATCAGCTTGGCGAGCAGCGAGTCGAAGTTCGGGTTGGTACGATACCCGGCGTAGCCGCAGCTGTCCACGCGGATACCCGGCCCGCTCGGCGGCTCGAAGACCGTCAGCGTGCCGGTGCTCGGGCGCACCGCGCCGCCGGCGTCGATCGTCTCCAGGTTGATGCGCACCTCGACGGCGTGGCCCTGTGGCGCCGGCACGCGCGCTTGATCCAGTCCGAGCGCCGCCAGCGAACGGCCGGCGGCGATCTGCAGTTGCGCCTGCACGAGATCGAGGCGCAACACCTCTTCGGTGACCGTGTGCTCGACCTGCAGGCGGGCGTTCGCCTCGATGAAGGCGTAGGCCGGTTCGGCGCCGGGCGTCTCGTCCACGAGGAACTCACAGGTGCCGAGGCCGCGGTAGTTGACGGCCGCCGCAAGCCGTACGGCGTCGCCGGTGAGCGCCGCGCGCAGGGCGGGCGCGAGCGCGGGAGAGGGCGCGACTTCCACCAGCTTCTGGTGCCGGCGCTGCAGGCTGCACTCCCGCTCCCAGAGGTGGCTGACGGCGCTGCCGTCGCCGACGACCTGGACCTCCACGTGGCGGGCGTACGGCAGGAGCTGCTCGACGTAGAGGCGGCCGTCGCCGAAGGCGGCCTGCGCCTCCGAGCGGCAGCGCGCGTACGCCTCGTCGATCGCGGCCGCGGCCGTGACCACGCGCATGCCGCGCCCGCCGCCGCCCGCGGCCGCCTTGATCACCATGGCGCCGCCGCCCAGCGCGGTGAAGAAGGCGCGGCACTCCTCCAGCGAAACGGGCCGCGCGCTGCCGCGCAGCACCGGTACGCCGAGCCGCTCGGCCAGGGCGCGGGCACGGATCTTGTCGCCGAACGTCGCCAGCGCTTCGGCATCCGGACCGACGAAGGCGATGCCCGCTTCGGCGCAGGCGCGGGCGAAGTCCGCTTGCTCGCTGAGAAAGCCGTAGCCGGGATGAATCGCGTCGCAGCCCTGTACGTGGGCGGCGGCAAGGAGCTGTTCCACGTCGAGGTAGGCGGCCGCGCCGGCGCCGCGCAGCGGCACGGCCTCGTCGGCGCGGCGGACGTGCAGGGACTGGGCGTCGTCCTCGGAGTAAACGGCGACGGTGGCGATGCCCAGCGCACCGGCGGCACGCAGGATGCGCACGGCGATCTCACCACGGTTGGCCACGAGCAGCCTGGACAACGGCACGGCGTTCCTCACTCGCGCACGCCGCCGGGCAGCGCGCGGCGCAGGTTGCGGCAGGCAGAGCGCTCACGAATACGGGCGAACGTCTGCCCGCCCGGCCCGCGTTCACGCACGCTGAACTCGGCGCCCAGGCGTGGAGCGGCGGGCGGGCACGGCACGGGGCGAGGATACCACGAGCGGCGGCGCCGTCCGCCGGCCCTGCGTGGCTCGGTGTGCCGGCTCAACCGTCGTTCCGCCAGCGGACCAAGGTATGCTCTCGATTCCTATGCAGGAAGCTGCGAGGACAGGCCGAAGCGCTCGGCGACGGCGGTGATCCGTCCCCAGGTCTCGTCCTCGATCGGGATGCCGTCGCGGCGGCGTTGTTGCTCGGTGCGGTACTCCTGCTCGCCCGGGTACAGCACCTCGCTGAAGCCCTCGGCGGGCGGTGTCTCCTTCAGGTACCGGACGAACGCCTCGACCTGCGCCTTGAACTCCGCGGTCGGCAAGAAGGGCGCGGGATCCAGCACCAGCATGCAGGCGCCGTCGTTGTGGCGGCCCTGCGGGTCGATGCCGAAGCCGAGGCCGGGCAGCAGCGACGCCAGCGTCTCCACGGCGAAGGAGAGGCCGTAGCCCTTGTGCCCCTCGGCGCCGCCGAGCGGGAGCATAATGCCGCCGTCATAGTAGTCGTTGGGGTCCGTCGTCGGCCGGCCCTGCTTGTCGAGGATCCAGCCGAGCGGGATCGGCTGCTTGCGGGCGCGGGCCACCATCAGCTTGCCGGCCGCCACCCCGCTCGTGGCCATGTCGAGGAACACCGGCCCGGGCAGGTCGCTGGGGAAGGCGATGCAGATCGGGTTGGTGCCGAGCCGCGCCTCGCGCCCGCCGAACGGCGCCACCAGCTTTGTGGACTGACCGGAGTCGCACATCATCAGCGCGATGAAACCGGCACGCGCCGCCATCAGCGGATAGTCGGCCAGTCGCCCGACGTGGCTCTGCTCGCGGACCGTGGCCATCGCCACGTGCATGGCGCGGGCCTTGTCGATGCAGCGAGCCATCGTCCACTCGGAGACGACCGGGCCGAATCCCCAGTGCCCGTTGACGGCGAGCGTGGTCGGCGTCTCCTGCAGAATGGTGGGACGCGCCTCCGGCATGATGTGCCCACGGTCGATGCGCTGCACATAGTTGGGCAGCAGCGCGACGCCGTGCGAGTCGTGGCCGGCGAGGTTGGCGCCGACCTGGTGGGCGACGACGATCTGCGTGTGCTCGTCGGGCGTGCCGGCGGCGCGGTAGATCGCCGTGGCGAGCGTGGCCAGCTCGGGGGCCTGGATCGCGGGCATGGGACCGCTCCTTCCCTGGTTTCACCTGCCGCACTCCGGCTCGCCCGGCTCCGCCTGGCCCTCGGCTAACGGGCAACGGCGCCCGCGGCCATCCGCGCCGCCGCCTCGAAGGTCGCGACGATCGATCGGCGTTGCATCGCATCGATCTGGTCTTCCGTGGCGCCGTGCTCGCGCAGCCACGGCAGGGCGAACTCCGCGATCGGCAGCCAGCAGTCGAGGTTCGGCTGCACGCCGCCGAAGCGGTAGGCGGGCGAGGCGTCGTGGCCCAGGCAGATCTGCTCGGCGTAGCCCGCCTGCGCCAGGTCCAGCGCGAGCTGACAGCGGCGCACGCGCTCGGCCTCGGGCGCCGCCGTGAAGAAGCGATCGAGCCCCACGGTGGCGCCGCGCGCCAGCAGCCGTTTCAGGTAGGCGAGGTCGTTGCTGTCATTGGAATGCCCGATGGTCACCGCGCGCAGGTCCAGCCGCTCGCTCTCGAACAGGTCGAGCAGCGGCGTGCCCAGCTCGTCGGCGGCGCGGGTGTGGCAGGTGATCGGCACGCCCGCCGCGCGCGCCGCACGCGCCGCGCCGCGCGCCGTGCGTTCGAGGCCGTCGCGGATGGTCATGCCGGGCGGGCCTTCGGTCAGGCGGTATTCGAGATCCCAGGCGAGCTTGATGATGCCCGGGCGGATGTCGCTGCCGTCGATGCCCTCGCGCAGCTCGTGCAGGAAGTGGGCGGCGATCTCGTCCGCGTCGCGGCGCGTGAAGTACATCGGCACCCAGCGGTAGACGCCGGTGGCGCAGATGACGTTCACGCCCATGTCGGCGGCGGCCACCTTCTGAAAGAGGCCCGTCTGCCGGCCGAGATCGAGCGTGGTGCAGTCGATCAGGCTCTGGACGCCGGCGGCGTGCGCCCGGCGCAGCGCCTCGAGGGCGAGGTTCACCGCCTCGCCCTCGTCGTAGATCCAGGGCAGGCGCTCCATGCCGGCGCCGCCCGCCGTCAGGTGCTCGTGCGAGAGGGTGCGCCCCAGCGCGGCGGCCGCGATCGGACCGCGGATCGTCTGTACCATGCTCATCGTGCTCTTCCTTGGCTGAATTTGCAGGCGACGGCCTGCTCCGCAAGCCCCTCGCAGGTGAAGGCTATCGCGATCGGATGCGGCTCGGCCGGCGCCTCCGCGTCCCTGGTCAGGTCGCGGTCGAACACGCGGTGCAGGGTGTTTCCCGCCAGGTCCTCGAGCCGCGGGTCGACGATCAGGCTGTGGCGGCCGGCAGCCCACGGCGCCGCCGGCGTGAACTGCCAGCCGCACTCACCGGCCCTCAGCGTGGCGCGTCCTTCCAGCGGCGTGCCGGCCGCGTCGTGCAGCCAGAGGCAGCGGCCCAGCAGCGCGTGATCGAGCGGCCGGTCGAACGTCACCGTGAGGGGCTCCGTTGTTCCCGCACGGGGCGCGTCAAGGCGCCAGGCGCGCGGGTCGATGCGCCTGCGCAGCGGCGGCCCCACCTGGTAGCGCCGCGCCAACCCGGCCCGCAGCGGCCGGCCGGCGGCGTCGCGGAACGCCCGGTCAACGCTTACAACGACGGGCACGCCCTCGCTGAGGGGGTAGCCGGCCTCCGCGTTCGGCACGAGACCGCGCTTGATCCGGCCCGGGTCGAGCAGCAGCGTCAGCCGCCGGTGTTCCCGATCCCACAGCTCCGTCTCTGTAGGCAGGAAGACGCCGGCAAGCGGTGCGCCGTCGTCCGCGCGGCGGACCTGCACGCCGCGGGCCGCCCAGCCCTCGCTCATCGGGCCAGAGAAGTGGACGTACAGCTTCAACTGGTTGAGGGGGATCACGCCGGCGCTGGGATAAATCGCGACCGCGTCCGTGGTAGACGCCGCCGCGGGCAGGGGCCGCTCGATCGTGTGGACCTCACGGCTCGCGACGCCGACCAGCAGGGCATAGCTCATCCCGTCCACGAAGGGAAAACGCGGCAGAAAGCAGAGCGTCTCCCCGTCCACGGCGAAGCGGCCGGCGAGCGGTTGCAGGTCATGCACGTCCGCACCAGCCGCGAGCAGTGCGCCCGGCAGCACGGCCAGCCGCTCGCCCAGCTCCGCCGCCGAGCACGCCGCCAGCGCCCGGATCTCGTCCACGGTCCAACCGCGCACGTGCAGGCAGGCGCGCCCGTCGTGCGTCGACCACGCCAGGGCCAGGCGCCGGCGCCCGTTCAGAGCGACGCGCTGCCGTAGGAGCGCAGGTGACGGCCCTCCGCGTCCCGCTGCAGCATCAGCACCTCGCCGTCGCCGCGGGCCGCCATCAGGCCCACGCCTTCGTGCGGCAGCGTCTCGCGCGGCACGCCGACGGGCTCGCGCGGCTGCGTCAGCCCTTCCTGCCCGGCGATCGCCGCGCAGGGGATCTTCATCAGCGGATGGCGGGCGTTGGAGACGAGCAGGTACTCCTGGCCGGCATCCGTGTAGGCGATCATGTCGATCGGCGTATTGCCGGCGCCCAACTCGGCGACGGTCCGGCCCTTGAGCAAGGTGCCCGAGGCCAGGTCCTGCAGCGAGAACTGCACGATCGGCGTGCAGGTGTAGCTGGCCAGCAGGCTGGTGTTGCCGCCGAAGGGCACGAACGTGCGAATCGGCGAGGCGGTTTCGTAGCGCCCGTGCGAGACGTGGTAGATCTCGATCGAGTTCGTCCGCGTCTCGCCGGTGAAGGGGAAGGGGATGCGCCGCAGGGCGGAGGAGAACTCCTCGTTGCAGGCGCCGGCCACGAGCAGCAGGCCGTCGACGTAGGCCAGGTCGGTGACCGTCACCGTGCGCAGGCTGTCGCGGGCGATGCGCAGCCGGAAACCGGAGCGCGGCTCGATCAGCTCGCCGTCGGGACCGTCGATGGGGACGACGCGCACCTCCTGGCGCGGATCGTCCGCAGCCGGGGCATCGTCGAGTGACAGCCGGGCGAACGGCGCCTGCTCAAGCGACACGACGGAGAGGCTGCCGTCCCCAGCGACACGGATCAGCGCCGGCAGGGCCGCATCGCCGCTGCCGCGTTGCACGGCGAGGTAGACGGTCTGCACCAGCGGATGCACGGCCATGCCCCGGATCGACACGTCCTCGGGGGCGCAGCCCAGGTAGGCCGCGAGGCGGGTGTCGAGCTGCTCGACCGCGAGCGGGCGCGCAGCGGGCGCGGCGTCATCGTCGAGCGCGACGGCGAAGATGCTCGCCTGGGCGTTATCCGCGAAGAAGAGGATCCCCTCCGGCCCGAAGCCGACCGGGCCGATCGAGCGAATCTCCGGGGTTCCGACGGCCAGACCGTACCGGTTCGCCGCCTGCGCCACTGCTTGCGTGGTCATGATCGCCTCCATGCCGTTCAGCACCGCACCGCTGCCTGGACTATAGGCGATGCGCGAGCGCGCAGCGAGGTTCCGCCGCACGCCTCGCGCACAAGACGGCGGAAATCGTGCGGTTTACGAAGGATTCTCGGCGGCCGGCCGATCCGGCCGGCGCTAGATCAGCGGCACGGGCTCCAGCTTGAACTCGTGCATGAACTCGGGGATGTGATCGATGCGGCCGGTGATCTGTTTCGGCTCGCTGCGGCAGATGAAGCAGACCGCCTCCGCGATCATCTCCACGGGCGACTCCCGCTCCTTCGTATTCTCGTTGGCGATGCCGAAGAAGACAGCGCCCGGCGTCGGCACCAGGCCGGGCGAGATGGCGTTCACCGCGACGTTGTCCGCGTAGACCTCCGAGGCGAAGCCGGTGGAGAAGCGTTCCATCGCCGCCTTGCCCATGCCGTAGACCGTGCCGCCCAGGCCCGGCCGGTACGGCTGCTGCGGATGCAGCGCCCCGTGCGAGGAGAGGTAGACGATGTGCCCCAGCCCCTTCTGCTTCATGCCGGGATAGACCAGCTGCGCCAGCTCGAGCGCGGCGAACACCTGCACCTCGAACATCAGGCGCAGCCGCTTCTCCTGGAACTCGGCCAGGGGCGCATACCAGGTGACCGCGCCGTTGTTCACGAGAATGTCCACCGGCCCGTAGGTCGCGACGGCTTCCTCGATCAGGCGATGCCTGTCCTCCTGCTTGGAGAGATCACAGCGGACTGCATGCGCCTCCCCGCCCGCTGCCTTGACGTGGGCGACGGTCTCGCCCAGGCTGCCGGGGAGCATGTGACTCCCTTCCTCGACCGTCCGCGCCGAGGCGATGACCCTGGCGCCGTCCATGGCGAGCCGCCGAGCGATCGCCTCGCCGATGCCGCGGCTGGCGCCCGTCACGACGGCCACGCGGCCGGCCAGCGGCCCCTGGGGGTTGACCTTTGCCTCAGCCATCGTTGACCTGCTCCTTCAGTCGCCGTGCCGGCATGGTTCGGCCTTCAGTCTGGGGCCGCGGAAACGGCAGCGCAAAGATCGCCGGTTCGGTTCGCTCAGCGGGCGCCGATCGCCTGGCGCGCGGCGATGGGCACGGTGCCGATCACGTCGTCAAGCTCCAGCGCGGCCAGCGCCTCGGCCCTGATGCCCAGCCGTTCGCCGAGCACCTCGGCCGTATGTTCCCCGAGCAGCGGCGCGCGGCGCTCGGGAGGCGGCGCCGCGAAGCGGAAACGGTACGGCTGGCTCGGATAGTGCTTGATGCCGACGCCTGGGCGATCCTGTTTGATAAAGCCGCCCCGCGCCGCCAACTGCGGGTCGCTGAGCAGCTCCGGGCCCGAGAGCACCGCCCCGGCCGGAACGCCGGCCGCCTGCAAGGCATCCATCAGCTCGAGATGCTGCCGCGGCCGCGTCCACTCCGCGATCGCCGCATCGATCGCCGCGCGCTGCCGCAACCGCCCCGCCGCGGTCGAGAACGGCGACGGTTCGGCGCCCCATTCCGGCTGCCCGATCAGGCCGGCGAGCGTCTGCCACTGCGTGTCGGTCTGGCACTCGATCGCGATCCAGCCGTCGTCGCGGCAGGGGTAGATGCCGTACGGCGCGTGCCGCGGGTGCGCGTTCCCCGTCCGGCCGGGGTCGAAACCGGCCAGCGTCCAACCGGTGACCGCGTCGCCGACGAACAGGGTGCAGGCTTCGACCTGGCTCAGGTCGATGTGCTGTCCCTCGCCGGTGCGCCGGCGGTGGTGCAGCGCGGAGAGGAGCGCCGTGGCGGCGATCAGGCCGACGAATGGGTCGCCGCCGTTCATGCCGGTGAACAGCGGCGGCCCGCCGGCGTAGCCGGTCAGGTGGCTGATGCCGGACATCTGCTCGGTGGACATGCCGAACGCGACGTAGTCGCGCCATGAGACATCGCCGCCGAACCCGGGCAGCGAGAGCATGATCAGGCGCGGGTTGATCGCGCGCAGGGTTTCATACGTCAGCCCGAAGTTGCCCATCACCCTGGGCGAGTAGTTCTCGATCAGGACGTCGGCATCGGCCGCCAGGCGCTTCAGCAGCGCGGCGCCGCGCGGGTCGGCGAGGTTGAGCGTGATCCCGCGCTTGTTGCGGTTCACCCAGTTGAAGTTGGGCGACCACTCCCAGGGCCGCTCGACGCCCGTGGCGGCAGACGCGCGCCAGCCGTCGATGCGCTGCACCGACTCGACCTTGATCACGTCCGCGCCGGCATCGCCCGCGATCTGGGTGGCCAGCGGACCGGAGAAGAACATGGTGAGGTCGATGATCTTCAGCCCGTGCAGAGGCGCCGGCAGCACCGCGCCGGCCTTCGCCGCCACCGTCGCCGTGCCGCCGTCCGGCTGAGCCTCAAGCTGCTCCAGCACCTGGTCGGTATGCTCCCCGAGCAGCGGCGGCCGAAACGGCCGTGCATCGGTCGCCGTGGACTTGAAGGGCAGTCCGGGCACGGCGACCGTTCCAGCGAGCGGATGTTCGAGCTCGACGAAGAACCCACGCTCGCGGTGCGGCGGCAGCGCCGTGATCTCCGCCATGCTCGGCACCAGCCCCAGGGGAATCCGCCACGCCTGCCCCTCGTGAAAGACCTCCTCCGCGTCCCGATCGCGCACCGCCTGCGCGAAGAGCTCGCGAATCTCCGCGGCCTTGCGCACGCGCTCGCGGCCGGCGTAGCGGAGATTCGACAGGATCTCCGGCCGGCCGAGGAAGTCACACAGCAACTGCCACTGCGCCGCCGTCAGCACGTTGACGCCGAGATAGCCCGCGCGCGCGGGCAGCATGAACGAGGGGCCGGGGCCGTGACTGGAGTCTCGTCCGGCCAGATCCCCCAGGTATTCGTAGCGCAGCGTCGGGAATAAGGCGGCCGCCAGGGTGGCCTGCTGCGCGCTGACGTCGACATGCTCGCCGTACCCGTGCGCGCCGCGGCCCAACACGGCGAGCAGCGTGGCCACGGCCGCGTAGGCGCCCGTCAGGGTTTCGGTGATCGCGCCGCCCGCCTGCAGCGGCTCGCGGTCCGGCAGGCCGCAGGTCCGCGCCCAGCCGCCGGCCGCGCAGGCGATCAGGTGCGACCAGGCGTAGCCGGCGCGCGGCCCGTGCGAGCCGAAGCCGCTGACGGTCGTCAGGATCACGCGCTCGTTCCAGGCGCGCAGCTGATCGAAGCCGATGCCTCGCTGCGCGAGCTGGCCCTCGGTTTCGCCCGCGATCACGACGTCGTAGCGGCGAACCAGGCGCGCGAGCTGCGCGGCGCCGTGTTCATTGTTCAGGTCGAGCGTCACGCTGCGCTTGCTGGTGTTGAAGTAGAAGAACGCCGCGCTGCGTTCGGCGTCGGCGCGGCCGCCCGGGAAGGGACCGAGCGCCCGCGAGCGGTCGCCGGTGTGCGGCGGCTCGACCTTGACGACGTCGGCGCCCAGGTCCCCGAGCAGCTTGGCGCAGAACGGGGCGGCGATGTCCTGCGCGATCTCGAGCACGTTCAGTCCGGCGAGCGGTGCAGCCATGCCTGGCCCTCCTCGCGGCCATCATACGCAATGCGCACCCCGGCTGAGACAACGGCTCCGGCCGCGTTTCATCTCCATGAGGGCCGGGCTGGTTGCCGCCCGGCCAGCGCGGTTCACGCCTTCGCGGTCGGGTACACTGGCTCCGACCATGCTTCCCGATCCCGTCCAGGAGCGCCAGCATGCCAATCGACCCGACGCGTGAAAGCTGGAAACCCGGCATGCCCTTCGAGCTTGCCGTGGACGAGATCGCCTACATCAAGCAGCTCGCGGCCGAGATGGGCGGGCGCGAGCGCGTCAAGCGCCAGCACGACGGCGGGCGCTACACGATCCGCGAGCGCATCGCGAAGTTCGTCGATCGGGGCAGCTTCATCGAGGCCGGCCCGCTGGTCGGCGCGGCCGAGTACGACGCGCAGGGCAACCTCACGGGCTTCACGCCGGGCGCGTACGTGATGGGACTCGGGCGGGTGAACGGCCGCCCGGTGGCGATCGGGGGCGACGACTTCACCATCTCCGGCGGCAGCCCCCACAACGTGCACAAGGGCGCCTCGCAGTTCACCCAGCCGCTGGCGCTCCAGTACGGCATCCCGTACGTGCAGTTGATCGAGGGCGTGGGACACAGCTCAAAGTCGGATGAGACGCAGGGGCACATGGGGCTGCCGGGCGGCGCGCAGTGGTATCGCTCCGCCCGCCTGCTGGCGCGCGTGCCCGTGGCGGCCGGGATCATGGGCTCGGTCGCGGGCGCGCCGGCGGCCTACGCGCTGCTCTCGCACTTCACGGTGATGATCAAGGGACAGTCGCAGATCTTTCCCTCCGGCCCACCGGTGGTGAAGCGGGCGATCGGCGAGGAGATCAGCAAAGACGACCTCGGCGGCGCGCGGATGCACGTTCACGAGAGCGGCCAGGTCGACAACGAGGCGGAGAACGAAGAGGACGCCTTCGCGCAGATCCGCGCCTTCCTTTCCTATCTGCCCAACACGACCAACGAGGTTGCTCCTCGCGTTGAGACCGGGGACGACCCGGACCGGCGCGTCGAGGAGCTGTTGACGATCATGCCGACCAACCGCAAGCGCCCATACGACCCGCGCAGGCTGATCCGGCTCGTGGTGGACCGCGGCGAGTTCTTCGAGATGCGGCGGCACTGGGGCGGCTCGCTGATCACCGGCTTCGCCCGACTCGACGGCTACAGCGTGGGCGTGATGGGCAACGATCCGCTGGTGCTGGCCGGGGCGATGGACGGCGACGCCGCCGACAAGTACGCCCACTTCGTTGACCTCTGCGACGCGTTCAACCTGCCGGTCGTGATCTTCCTGGACATGCCGGGCTTCATGCTCGGGTCGTGGGCGGAGCGCAAGGCGACGATGCGGCGCGGCGTGCGGGCGCTGATCGCGAGCGCCGAGGCTCAAGTTCCCAAGGTCGAGTTCAACGTGCGCAAGTCGTACGGCGTGGCGGCCGACGCGCCCAACAGCCTCGGCCACCCGGACGGCCTCAACCTGCGCTTCGGCTGGCCGGCGGGAGAGTGGGGCGGCATCCCGATCGAAGGCGGGGTGGCGGCCGCGTACAAACGTGAGATCGAGTCAGCCTCGGACCCCGAGGCGCACCGCGAGCTGATCGAGGAGCGGCTGCTGCGGCTGCGCTCGCCCATGAAGGCGGCGCACCACTTCGACGTGATCGACCTGATCGACCCGCGCGACACGCGCCGGCTGGCCTGCACCTTCGTCAAGCTGGCCCAGCCAATGCTGCACGAGCTGGCCAAACGCCCGAAACGCGCCGTGCGGCCGTAGCGCACTGGTCGCTCGACGCTTGACAGGGCTTCAGGCCGCCCGTACGAATCTAGCGAAGGGCGCAGGGCTCGCGGCCTGGTCGCGCTGCAGACGTTCTGCCGTTCGGGCTCCGGCCACGAGGCGGCGCTGTGAGTGAGGCAATGGAACCACGCATCGCGTTCATGGGCGGGGGCGCCATCGGCAGTTACCTCGGCGCCTATCTGACGCGCGCCGGCTACGCGCCCGTGCTCATCGACCCCTGGCCGGAGAACGTCGAAGCCATGCGCGAGCGGGGCATCGACGTCACCGACTCCTCGGGACAGTTCACCGTCAAAGCCGACGCGCTGCATCTCTGCGAGGTCCAGGCCCTGCGCCGGCCCTTCGATATCGTCTTCATCGCGATGAAGTCGTACGACACGGCCTGGGCGACGGCCTTGATGAAAGACCACCTGGCGCCGGCCGGCTGCATGGTCTCGGCCCAGAACAGCCTGAACGACGAGACCATCGCCCGCATCGTCGGCTACGAGCGGACGCTGGGCTGCACGATCTCCAGCATCACCGTCGCGCTCGAAGGCCCGGGACGGGTGGTGCGCGGCGGGCGCTCCGGGCGCGACCGCGGCTACGACATCTTCCGGGTGGGCGAGCTGAACGGCGTGCTCAGTCCCCGTGCCCGGCAGATCGCCGAGATCCTCGATCACGTCGATGCGGCGCGCGCGACGGCGAACATCTGGGGCGAGCGCTGGGCCAAGCTGGCGACCAACAGCATGGGCAACACGCTGACCGCGATGAGCGGCCTCGGGGCTGAAGGGCTGGCAGATGCGGCGCCGCGCTTCCCCCTGCTGCGCGATCGCGTGGCACGCGAGACGGTCAGAGTCGCCCAGGCGCACGGCGTGAGCGTCGAATCGATCGCCGGACGCCCGGCGGCGGCGTGGCTGGAGGAGGACGCGGCAGCGCCCGCGACGCCTCCGCCCGCGGCGGCCTCGACGCGGACTGAACGCACCGAGGGCGGCGGTTGGCGAGCGTCGACCTCCCAGGACATCGCCAAGGGGCGGCGCACGGAGATCGACTACCTCAACGGCTACGTGAGCGCACGCGGGCGTGAGGTAGGGATACGGACACCGGTGAACGACGCCATCGTCGTCGTCTTGAAAGAGGTCGAGGCGGGGGACCGCGCTCCCGATCCGGCGAACGTCGACCGTGTCTGGGACCTGGTCCAGGCCGCCGGCGGCTGAGCCGGCCTCGATCGAGCGATGGCGCGGCGCGGTCAAGGATCGCTCCCCCGGCCGGGAGCGGGGCAAAGGTGAAGAGCAGCGGCTCGATCGGCGCGGCGATCCGCCCGGCGACCAGGGCTGTGCCGCTTGCGGCTGTGTGAGCACTCGTTGCACCGCGCTGAGCAGGAGGCAGAGATGACGAGTTCCGTCCGCATCGATCACGACGTGCCCATGCGCACCCGCGACGGCGTGACGCTGCGGGCCGACGTCTTCCGCCCAGATGACAATGCCCGCCACCCGGCGATCCTCAGCCGCACGCCGTACGACAAGCGCCTCTCCTGGAACAGCGATTTCCTGGGCGCCGTGCAGGCCGCCCGCGCCGGCTATGCCTTCGTCATCCAGGACACGCGGGGGCGCTTCGCCTCGGAGGGCGAGTTCCGCCCCGGCATGCCCGAAGGCAAGGACGGCTACGATGCCGTCGAGTGGGTGGCGGCGGAGCCCTGGTGCGACGGCTCGGTCGGCATGGCGGGCGGCTCCTACCTCGGCCGCATCCAGTGGCAAACCGCGCTTGAGCAGCCGCCCTCGCTCAAGGCGATCGCCCCGGCAATCATCACCTCCGGGCCGCTGAGCGAGTTCCGGCAGGCAGGCGTCGTCGACTTCGAGGCGAACGTGAGCTGGTTCTCGTTGATGGCCGTCGAGATGGCGAACCGGCTGGAGCGGCAGGGCCGGGACGTCGCCGAGATCCGGCGCCGGCTCGAGCGCGCCCGGCAGAACATCGACGAGGTGCTGAACTACCTGCCCTTCCGCGACGTGCCCCACTTCAACTTCGAGGGGATCCGCGAGGGCTTCCAGGCGAGGGCATCCGATGCGCTGCCGCCCGAAATCACGAAGCCCGAAGACCTCTTCTGGGACTTCTCCCGGATCACGGTCCCCTGCTTCCACGCGGGCGGCTGGTTTGACATCTACTCGGGCTCGATCTTCACCAGCTTCAGCATGATGCAGAAGCATGGCGGCAGCGAGGCAGCCCGGCGCGGTCAGCACGTGTTCTGCGGTCCCTGGGTGCACGGCGGGCAGTTGCCCGCGTTCGCCGGCGGTCTGCACTTCGGCCCGACGGCGAACGCGGCCGGCTCGTTCAGCCAGGCGCGGCAGCTCGCCTTCTTCGACAAGTACCTGCGCGGCAAGGACGTCGAGATCCCCGCCGTGCGCTACTTCGTGATGGGCGCCAACCGCTGGCGGAACGGCACGCGGTGGCCGCTGCCGGAGACCGAGTGGCGCTGCCTCTATCTGAGCAGCAACGGGCGCGCCCAGTCGGCCGCCGGCGACGGCGTCTTGAGCTTCGACGCGCCCGGCGACCAATCGCCGGATCGCTTCCTGTATGACCCGATGTTCCCCGTGCCGACCGTGGGCGGCCGCTCCCTGCCGACGGGCAAGCTCGTGCCCGGCCCGCTCGACCAGACGCACGTCGAGCGCCGCGGCGACGTGCTCTGCTACACCACCAGCGAGCTGCGGGACGATCTCGAAGTCACCGGGCCGCTCACGCTGCACCTCTTCGCCGCCACCTCCGCTGTGGACACGGACTTCGTCGCCAAGCTGGTCGACGTTTATCCGGACGGCGCGGCGTACAACGTGGCCGAGGGCGTGATCCGGGCACGCTTCCGCAAGGGGCTGCTCTCGCCGAAGCCGGTGGTTCCCGGCGAGGTGAGCGAGTACGTGATCGACATGGCGAACGTGAGCATCGTCTTCCGCAAAGGCCACCGTGTTCGCCTGGACGTGACCAGCAGCAACTTCCCGCGCATCGACCGCAACATGAACACGGGCCACGCGCTGGGCGAGGACGCGGAGGGCATCCCCGCGGTGCAAACGGTGTTTCACGACGCGAAGTTCCCGTCGCACCTGTATCTGCCGGTCATTCCCAGCCGCGGCGGCAACGGCTGAGGGCGGCCCGCCCGGCGGCGGGTTCGCGTGCAGAAACGTTGACTCGATCGAGGTCGAGCAATGCGCCGAGCCCGTGATCGTGCGCCTGACGACACAAGCCGGAGTTCGCCTTCGGCGCCGCGGAGCCTTGCCCTGTCCGGCTAGGGCGCGGCGCCGGCCGATCCGCCGCCGCCCGCGGCCGGCTGCACCACCGGCGCCGTCCGCTCGAGGTCGGCAACCGCGAAGGTCGCGCTGATCATGTTCAGCGAGCGCAAGCGGAACCAGGGATCGGCCCAGGCGTCGGTCTGGCAGGCGACGACCGCACCCTTCGCCAACCGCGCCTCGCGCACAACCGGCGCGCCGGTGAACTGGAAGACCTCGATCTTGTCGTCCTCATCGCGCCGCACCGAGACGAAGGGGTCATAGCGGATCATCGCCGGTTCGATCGCGTACGCGGCCCGCAGCGTCACCGAGGCCAGCGGCTCCCCGGCGGCGACGCTTGCCGTGATCTCCTCCGTGCCCGTCGCCGTGCGCTGGCGCTGCAGTTCCACGCTGCCGGTTCGGGCGTCGATCCCCCAGAGCGCCGCCGCGGCCCGGCGCGCCGCCTCGCTGGTCACCACGCAGGCGACCACGAACTGCTTCGGCTCCATGCGGTAGCGGCAGGCGAGCAGAAGCAGCGCCTCGGCGCACGGCCCGATGGGCGAGCTCGGGTACCGGGTGATCACCAGGCGCGCGTAGGGCGGCACCGGGCGCGAGAGCGCTTCTGGCAGGAGGTCCAGCGCCGCCTCCAGGTCGACTTCGTAGGTGATCTGCACCACCTCGGCGCCGGGCAGCGTCCACGGCAACTCTGGCAGATCGGCAGGCGTGGCCACGGGCGCCGTGCGCTCGACGGGTTTGAGACCAAACTGCGGCATGATCGGTCCTCTCTTCGCGCTGGGCGTTGCTGGATGCCTGGACGTTGACGGATCAGCTCCCGGCGGCCGCCCTGGATGGGCAGAAGCCGATGCCCACCGTGCCGGGGCCGAGCAAGGCGCCGACCGTGGGGCCGAGCTCGGTAATCAGCGGCGGGCGGCAACGAAGCCGCTCGGCCAGTTGCTCGGCGACTGCGGCCGCCGCCTCCGGCGCCACGGCGTGGGTCACGATCGCGATCTGCTCTTCTCCCGGCGAGACGGCCTTGACCGCCAGCTCCAGCATCTGCCGGCGCGCCGTCTCGGCATCGGGCGCCTTCGCAACCGCGGTGAGGCGACCGCGCACACGCAGCACCGGGATCGCGCCGTCCAGCCGTCCCGCCGGACCCTGGCCGAGGGTGGTGAGCCGGTCGGCGCGGCGCAGATACTCCGTCGTCGCGGGCGCCAGATAGGTGTCCGCGGCGCTGCTGATCTCCTCGATCAGCGAGACGACCGCCGCCCTCTCCGCGCCGGCTTGCGCCGCTTCCGCGGCGGCGATGGCGATCGCCGCCTGCGCGGCAAGGCTGCGCCCGGTGTTGATGATGCTGATCGCGAGCCCAGGCACCTCCCGCACGGCCACCTCGGCCGCCACGTAGGTGAAGCTCGATTCAACCGACATCACCATGCAGACGATCTCGCCGCGGGGCTGCGCCTGGCGGAAGGCGGCGGCGAACGCCTCGGCCGCGGCGCCGGAGACGAGCGGCGGCCGCGGCGCGGCTTCCAGCCGCCGGTAGAACTCCGCGCGGCTCAGGCCGCGGTCGTGCAGGTTCTCATCGCTGAAGGCCACGCTGAGCGGCGCGACGACGATGCCGAGCCGCTCCGCCTCCGCCGGTGGGAGGTCGACCGAGCTGTCGGTGACGATGACGACCATCGGCGGACTCCCGGTTGGTAGCATCCCCGGCCCGGAGTACAA
Source organism: Dehalococcoidia bacterium (assembly GCA_035310145.1). Lineage (NCBI taxonomy): Bacteria > Bacillati > Chloroflexota > Dehalococcoidia > Dehalococcoidia bacterium. The sequence continues at coordinate 3,101 of DATGEL010000026.1, read as the reverse complement.
TCTTGCCATTACCTTCACGCGAACGGAAGGCGCGCGGCTGCGAGTCGCATGCGTCTCTGACCGGAGTCGAGGACGGGAGCCGGGGATGAAGTTCGGCATTTTCTACGAGCATTCCGTGAACCGCCCCTGGGAGAGCGCGAGCGAATACCGCATCTACCAGCAGGCGCTGGAGCAGGTCGAGCTCGCCGACCAGCTCGGCTTCGACCAGGTCTGGCAGGTCGAGCACCACTTTCTCGAAGAGTACTCGCACGGATCGGCGCCCGAAGTCTTTCTCGCCGCCTGCGCCGCGCGCACGAAGCAGATCCATCTCGGCCACGGCGTCTGCATGATCCTGCCTCCCTTCAACCATCCGGTGCGCTGTGCCGAGCGCGCCGCCACGCTGGACATCGTGTCGGGCGGGCGGCTGGAGTTCGGCACGGGGCGCAGCGCCACCTGGACCGAGCTGGGCGGCTTCCGCTGCGAGCCGGACGACACCAAAGAGATGTGGGACGAGGCGCTGCGTGCGATTCCGCGCATGTGGAAGGACGAATACTTCTCGTTTGAGGGGAAGTACTTCAGCTTCCCACCGCGCAACGTGCTGCCCAAGCCGATCCAGAAGCCGCACCCGCCGCTCTGGGTCGCGGTGAGCAGCCCCGAGACGGCGATCCAGGCGGCGGAGCGCGGCATCGGCCTGCTCGGCGTCTCGATCGGCACGCCGGCCGAGTACGAGCAGCGCGTGCGCGACTACCGGCGCATCATCCGCTCCTGCGAGCCGGTGGGTGACTACGTGAACGAGCAGGTGAACGGCGTCGGCTGGATGTACTGCGACGAGACGGACGAGGAGGCACGCAAGTACGGAGGCGCCGCCGCCTATCACTTCATGCGAGCCGCCTCGCACCTCGCCGGCGTGGGCAGCCTCTACCCCTCGCCTGCCTACGGCTCACAGGCTTCGGCGATTCAACTGCGGCAGCGGCCGGGCGACGTGGCCGGTCCGGTGCAGCAGGGCACGCCGATCGGCAGCCCCGATACGGTGATCGCCGCGCTCAAGCAATGGGAGGCGATCGGCGTCGACCGCATGGTCTTCCTGATCAATTTCGACCAGGTGATCCCGCAGGAGAAGATCCTCAACTCGCTGCGGCTCTTCGCCGAACAGGTGATGCCCGCCTTCGCCGAGGCGCCGAAGCCGCCGCTCACGACGGTCCCTGCGCTCGAGAGCGTTCAGCAGGGCGCGGCCGTGTGAGCACCACGGCGATCATCGGCGGCCCGACGCCGGGCGCGATGCGCCGCGGGTTCCTGGTACCGGCAAGCGGGCGAGGCGCGGAGGCAGGCGCTCTGTGCCGCCACTACCGCTGCGGTCTCGCTTCGCTTGCCACGCCTTTCCAGGTGTCGCCCTCTCGCCTGCCGCGGTCGAGAATGGCGTTCTCCGCCGTGCGGTAGTCCTGGTACGGCTCGTCGCGCACGGTCAGGTACTCGCGCAGCGACGCCTTCTGCATCAACTCGCGCATCTCCTTCACGCGGTCGGTGTAGCTGAACCGCTCCTGCATTAGGGCGCAGATCTCGAGCGACTCGCGGAACCCCATCCGCTCGTAGGCCTTCTGGAAGGCGCGTTTGCGAATCGTGTGCATCTGCCAGGGGATCAGCGCCACGCGCCTGGCGAAGGTCTCGGTGAACTCGTCGATGCTGTCCTGCGGCACGCAGTAGTTGACCATGCCGAACTGCAGCGCGTCCTGCCCGGTGATGCTGTCGCCGGTATAGACCATCTCCGCGGCCTTGCGCCTGGGCAGCAGCCAGGGGAACCACATCAGGTCCGGGGCGCCCATCGCGCGCATCGGCGGATAGCCGAACTGGCAGTCGGGCGTGGAGACGACCAGGTCGCAGACCGCGCACAGCTCCGACGCGCCGGCCAGCACGTAGCCGTGCGTCTGGGCGATGACGATCTTGGACAGCTCCCAGATCTGCCAGTACTGGTTGATCAGGTAGCGGGCCCAGTGGCCGCTGCCCACGTACTGCGAGCCGAAGTCCGGCTCCTCCACGCCGACGTTGCCGCCGGCGAGGTCGTAGCCCGCGCTGAAGCAGCGCCCCGCGCCCTTGATCACGATCACGTTGATCGCGGGGTCCTGCTCCGCCACCTTCAGCGCGTGGAACAGCTCGGCGCGGAGCTGGTGGCTAAGCGCATTCATGCGTTCCGGGCGGTTCATCGTGATCTTGGCGACATGCGCCTCGGGATCGGCTTCGTAGAGGACGACCTCGTAGGCGAGGGCCTGCTTGTACCAGCCCGCACCGTGCATCTCAAACGGCGGCCGTTCCGCTGAACTCATCGGAGCCTCCTTTCGGCAGTGCACGCCCCCGCCGGCCGGGGGTCCCGGCTGCCGCTCCTTCCGCAGCATAGAGAGGCGTCCTACCGCTGTCGATGGCGCCAGCGGCGGCCGATCAGCCCGGGAAGACCGTCTTCCACGTCTTCTCCGCCTGCTCGCGCGGCATGCCGTCGTAGAAGAGCCTGCGCCTGTTCGCCAGGAAGGTGCTGCCGGTCCTGCAGGCGATGCCCCACCCCCATCGATCCCGAGCCGCTGGGCGCAGCGGCCAGGTAGCGGCACGCCTCCGGCAGGGCCGCTGGTCCTGGTCGCCGTGCCGTGACGAGCGCCGCGGTCTACGCGCGGTTCGCGCCGCCGTTCGGCGGCGCCGGGTACCGTCCGCTCGCCGGACACGCACCACCGAGAAGCGGGGAGCGTCAGCGGCTCAGTCGTGGTGCGCGGGCATACTCGTCGCGTTAGCGGGTTGCTCCTCGTCCCACCACCTGCCGGTGCGGTAAGAACTCTCGTTCTTCCTCCCATAGACGGTAGGCACGCCGCGTCTCGCAGCGGTGCTTACTGACAATCTCCGGCCACCAGGCGACCGCGGCTCTTCATCGTCTAGCCAGAGTTCGGCGTTGGCGACTATTGCCTGGGAGTGCCGCCTCGAGGTCTGCGCGTGCTAGTCGATGTTGAACAAGCGTGCGGCGTTGCCGCCGAGCCACTTCTCCTTGACGGCGTCCTTCAGCGGCAAGGCGAGGTAGGCGTCGATCATGGCGCGGTAGGGTTCGCCCAGCGTGGCCGGCGAGAAGCCCACGAGGATCTTGTCCTGGA
>DATGEL010000025.1 GCA_035310145.1 Dehalococcoidia bacterium | reverse complement strand
CGTCGGGCGGATGCCGGCGAGATTGTTGATCGACGCCGGCGCACGCACGCTGCCGCCGGTGTCCGTGCCGATGCCGACGGCGCCGAAATTGGCCGCGATCGCGACACCCGTGCCGCCGCTGGAGCCGCCGCTCGCGTAGGCGGTGTTGTAGGGATTGCGCGTGAAGCCGGGCAGCACGGAGTTGATGTTGTCGGCCAGGCCCATGGCCAGCTCGGACAGCGACGCCTTGGCCAGCAGGATCGCCCCGGCGGCCCGCAGGCGCGCGACGATGAACGCGTCCCGCGGCGGCAAGAAGTCCTTAAAGAGCGCGACGCCGGAGCTGGTCGGCATATCGGCCGTATCGAGGTTGTCCTTGACGATTACCGGGATGCCGTGCAGCGCCCCGCTCAGCGACCCGCCGTCCCTGAGGGCTGTATCGAGGCGCTCGGCCTCAGCCAGCGCACGCTCGTTCACGTGGATCAGCGAGTTGAGATAGGGGCCGCGCTTGTCGTAGGCCGCGATGCGCTCGAGGTAGGCGCGCGTCACGTCACGTGCCGTCGTCCTGCCGGCGAGATAGGCGGCGTGAAGCTGGGCGATGGTGGTCTCTTCGACGCGAAACGCAGCCGCCGGTGATTCGGGCATCGTCTCGTCCTCTCTTGAACTGCGCCGGGTTGATCGCTCATCGCCGAGCTGCTGCCGGTGGGCGGCGGGCGCAGCGCGTCGCAGCACTTGCGCTCGTTCGCACGGGCTGCTAACGATGCGAAGGGGCATAGCGCCCACGATCCCGCGTTTCCGCTTTCCTTTTTACTCTCCCGTCTTCAAGGAGGCCCGGATGGCGGATGCACCCTACCCATCGCCCGAAACCGCTGGCCCGCTGCCGCTGCACGGCGTGCGCGTGGTCGATTTCTCCTGGATTGTCGCCGGGCCGCAGGCGACGCGCATCCTCGCCGACTTCGGCGCCGACGTGATCCGCGTCGAGTACGCCGGCCGCATCGACTCGATCCGCATCGGCCTGATCTCGCCGGACACGCCGCCCGGCAGCATGGACGCTTCCGGCTTCTTCAACAACCTCAACCGCAACAAACGCTCGATCACGCTCAACATCAACGACCCGCGCGGCCTCGCGGCGATCAAGCGGCTGCTCACCGTCTCCGACATCGTGATCGAGAACTACAGCGCCGGCGTGATGGAGCGCAAAGGGCTCTCGTATGCGGCGATGGCCGCCGTCAACCCGGCGATCATCTATCTCTCCGTCTCCGGCTTCGGGCACAAGGGGCGCGACCGCGAGCACATCACCTGGGGGCCGACGGCGCAGGCCGTCTCCGGCCTCACCTACATGTCCGGCCTGCCTGCCGAGCCGTCGGCCGGCTGGGGCTACTCGTACCTCGACCATACCGCTGGCTACTTCGCCGCGCTGGCCGCGCTCTTCGCCCTCTGGCAGCGAGAGCAGACCGGGCAGGGACAGTACGTCGACTGCTCGCAGATCGAGGCCGGCATGGTGCTCGCCGGCCCCGCGATGCTCGACCGCACCGTGAACGGCCGCCCCTACCGCCGCGCGGGCAACCCGCCCGGCAACCGCGCAACGTATCCGACCGTGGCGCCGCACAACACGTACCGCTGCCGTGGCGACGATCGCTGGATCGCGATCGCGGTCGAGACGGAGGCGCAGTGGGCGGCGCTGGTGGAGGCGATGGGCTCGCCGGCCTGGGCCGCGGCGCCGGAGTTCGCCGGCAATGCGGCGCGGCTGGCGCACCAGGACGAGCTGGACGCGCGCCTCGGCGCCTGGACGGCGGGGTTCGACCCCTTCGACTTGATGTTGCTCCTGCAGGCGGGCGGCGTGCCGGCCGGCGCGGTGCAGAACATCGCCGATCGCGTGGAGCGCGACCCGCAGTTGCGCGAGCGCGGCTTCTACCCCGAGGCGGAACACGGGCTGCTGGGCCGCCATCGCTTCGAGGGCGTGCCCTTCCAGATGTCGCGCTCGCAGTGGCGCGTGCGCGAAGGCGCGCCCCTGCTCGGCGCCCACAACGGCGACGTGCTCTGCGACCTGCTCGGCCTCGCGGACGAGGAGTTGCTGGAGCTGACGCTGGAAGCCGCCGCGGTGTGACGAACGAGGTACGAGAATACAGGGAACAATGCGAGTGCGACGATGACGAATCAGGCTGACGGGCGCGAGGCCGCGGCGCCGCCGCTCACGGGGCTGCGTATGATTGAGCTGGCGAGCGGGCCGCGCTCGGCCTTCTGCGCCAAGCTGCTGGCCGATATGGGCGCCGAGGTGATCGCCGTCGAGCCGCCGGGCGGCAGCGCGGCGCGGCGCATCGGTCCCTTCGCCGGCGACGTGCCCGACCTCAACCGCAGCCTGCGCTTCTGGTACGACAACACCAGCAAGCGCGGCGTCACGCTCAACCTCCAGCACGCCGAGGGCCGCGCCCTCTTCGAGCGCCTGCTCGCGGCCGCCGATGTACTGATCGAGGCGGAGGCGCCCGGCGCCCTGGACGCCCTCGGCTGCGGCTATGCGGCCCTGGCGGAACGTTTCCCGCGCCTGGTCTGGGCGGCGATCACGCCCTTCGGCCAGGCGGGGCCGTACAAAGACTTCGCCATGACCGACCTGACCAGCATGGCGCTGGGCGGGCCGATGGCGAGCTGCGGCTACGACGATCTGCCCGGCGCGCCGCCGATCCGCCCCACGGACTTGCACAGCCTGCACATGGCCGGCGAGTACGCGGCGATGGGCATCATGATCGCCCTGCTCGAACGCCGGCAGAGCGGCCGCGGCCAGTACCTCGACGTCTCGATCCACGAGGCCTGCGCCTGCACGACCGAAGGCAGCTTCCCCAACTGGGAGTATTTCCGCCGCGTGGTTCTCCGCCAGACGGGCCGCCACGCCGCCGCGACGGTGACGCCGCGCTGGCAGTACCGCTGCGCCGACGGCCGCGACATCAACATGATCGGCGGCGGCATTCCCCGCAACGCGCGCGCCTGGCGGCCGCTGCTGGCCTGGATGGATGAGCACGGCCTGGCCGAAGACCTGCACGATCCGCAGTACGAGCGGATCATCGCGGAGAATCCCTACCATCGCGGCCCCGTGGCGGCGCACCTCGCCGCGGTGATCGGCCGCTTCGTGCAGGCGCTGCCGGCGGAAGAGGTCTACCGCCGCGGCCAGGCGCTGCACATGCCCTGGGGGCCGGTGCGCTCGCCCGACGAGAACCTGGACGACCCGCACTGGCGCGACCGCGGCTTCTTCGTCGAGGTCGAGCACCCGGAGCTGGGCCGCACAATCACCTATCCGGGGCTGCCATACCGTCTGGAAGGCTCGCCCGGCCGCATCGCCTCGCGCGCCCCGCTGCTCGGCGAACACACCTACCAGGTCTACGTGCAGGAGCTGGGCCTCTCACCCGAGGCGCTGCGCGGCCTCTTCGAGCAGGGCGCCGTCTAGGGCAGAGGGCGTAGGGCGCAGGGAAACGCCCAGGGAAGCCGGCCGTTACGCTTCATCCCAGTGCGCCGGATAACCCGACGCCCCTCCCGGTACTTCTCCAGCCGGGTCGCCCCCTCTCCTTCTTCTGATTGGACATCGCGTTCCACGCGATCCGGATCATTGGGCGAAGGAGAGGGGGAAGGGGGGTGAGGATGAGGGCCCGCCGCCCGCCGCCCGGAATCTCACCGCGCATGCTCGTGCAGGAACTGCCGGATCGTCCGCTTCGTCGCCTCGATCTTCTCCGGATCGCGGCAGTCGACGTCCAGGCAGTGCGCCTTTGGCGCCTCGCGGCAGATGCGCTCGGAGATCGGCGTCGGATGGAAGACGTCGTGGCCCGGCAGGATCAGCAGCGGCGCGGGGCAGGACGTGACGAACGCCTCGTCCACGCTGATGAACGGCGGCTCGGCGCCCCACATCTGCTCGTCGTAGGCGCGGATCAGGCGCTCATACTCCGCCGGCGACTGCTTCTGAAACTCCTCGCGGAAGGCCGCGTCGGCGGCGAGGCGCGAGGCGAACGGCCCAGCGCCGTTGTTGCGCACGAACAGCGGCTGCTTCACCGCCGAGGCCACCACCGCCGCCATGCCTTCGCTTTTGGCCAGCGCAATCGTCGGCTCGAACATGGCGAAGTACGTCGCGCGGTTGTTCACGCCCTCCGCGTAGCCCACTGGGTCCTGGCCCACGGCGCCCGCAACCCGCCGCGGTGCCTCCTTGATGAAGCGCAGCAGGTAGCCGACGCCGATGCAGCCTCCCCACAGCAGCGTGCGCTCGGCGCCCACCGCGTCGAGCACGGCGCGCTGGTCGGCGGCATGAATCGCCCAGGTCGGCGCCGCCAGCGGCGCGGGCGAGTGCTCGGCGTTGCGCTGATCCATGCCGATCACCTGGAACTCGTCGGCGTAGTCGAAGGGGTTGATCGCGCTGACCTGCCAGAAGCTCACCTGGCTGTTGATCCCTCCGGGCGCGAACAGCAGCAGAGGAAAACCCGTGCCGCGAACCTCGTAGTAGATGCGGGCGCCGTCGGGGCGATCGACGTACGGCATGCTCAGCCTCCGTGCGGCTCGCGGGCAGGTCATGCCTGCTCCGCGGCACCCGCAGTATAGGCGATGGCGCAAGCGAGGAATGGGGCGACGCGAGGCCGCGGCGTCCGGAGCGGATTACTCCTCACCGCCGGAAAGAGCGGCGCTCGGCGCTGGCACCTGATCCTCGCCGTGTGCCCCCTTATCCCGTTCGCTGCGCCACCAACGCCAGATCGTCTTCGCCTCGTGGCGCTGATGCCAGAAGACGCCGAAGGCCAGCGCCACGTACACGATCGAGAAGACGACGCGCGCCGTCGTCGATTCGAAGGCGAACTGCGCCAGGAAGAGCAGGGCCAGCGCCGCCGCCTCCTTGAGCGAGATCGAGAGGCTGAGCAGCACGGCCAGCGCGAACAGCGACTGCGCCGCGGTCAGGAACAGCTCCTCGTTCTGGCGGGCGTCCAGGGGCAGCGGCCAGAGACCGCCCCTGGAGAGCGCGTAGGCCACGGGCAGGCCGCCGACTAACAGCGTCCACTGGTTGACCTTGGACGAAATCAGCGCCCCCATGCCCGCGCCGGCGCGGCCGCGCCAGGTCAGCAGGATCGCGGCGATGAACTCCGGCGCTTCGGAGGCAAGCGGCGCGATCCACTGCACCAGCAGGAAGCGATCGACGCCCAGGCTCGCGCCCGTCTCCACCAGCCCGGCGGCGAACTCTTCGGCCGAGAGCGCGATCACGCCCGCGGCGTAGACGAAGAGCGCGACCAGCAGCAGGCGGCGCCGCCGCGTGGGCAGGGCGCCGACGCTGGCGGCGGGATCCAGCAGCTCGCCCTCCTCGCTCTCGTGCCGCGCCGCGAACCAGAGATAGACGGCGAACAGGCCGATCAGGATCACCGCATCGTAGAGCGCGAGGCTGCCCTTCAACGGAATCACGAAGCCGTAGAGCGTGGCGGCGGCGAGGAAACTGAACTCCAGCGTGTGGCTGCGGGCCAGCTCCAGCACCGGCTTGCGCGTCTTCAGCCAAAAGAAGAAGACCACCGCCGCCCAGCCCAGGCCGACGAGCAGCCGGTTGCCGCCGGTCATGTTGGCCGCGGCGTAGGCGGCGTACTCCGGCTGATGGCCCGCCTTCCAGGCGAAGGTCATGTCCACGGCGTATTCGGGCAGGACGGCGACGAGGGCGAGAAAGGCGACGGCCAGCGCCGCCGAGATGTCGCGCTCGGCGGCCTCGCAGGCCCAGGTCAAGATGAAGGCCGCGCCGACGATGGCGAGGCCGTAGAGCGCGGTGGCGCCGGCTACCGACAGGTGGATCAGGTCGAAGCGCTCGGCGGCCGCGGGCAGCGCCGCCGCGGCCGCCAGCAGCATCCAACGCCAGCGGCCGAGCCAGGTTGAGCGATGCACGGTCATCCTCCTCTGAAAGAGGACGCCAAAAAGACCTTCAACCAGACAAGAGCAGCGCGCTGCGCCGCCGTCCGGTCGAAGGTCTCGCTCGTCGAACTCGGCGACCGCAAGGCCAGGGCGCTTGCGCGTCCGTGCTGGTGGCCCCCGCGCACGGCGCGGGCGATCGGCCCGGCCGCGAGCTACTCCCCTTCGGTCCTGTCTTCTGCAGGCGCGGAGACATCCGCGCCCATCCACCATTCTAGCAGACTCGGCCGGCATCCCGTCACGAGGCGCGGGCTGCAGCCCCGCGCCGGTAGTACATCACGTTGCCGCTGCCGCCGCGGCGGGCCATGATGATCTCCGCCATGATGCTGATCGCGATCTCCTCCGGCGTCTCGGCGCCGATGTCGAGGCCGATCGGCGTGTGCACCGCGTCCAGCGCCTCGCGCGGGAAGCCTTCGTCGGCCAGGTGCTGCAGGACGGTGCTCGTGCGGCGCTTGCTGCCGATCATGCCGAGATACGCTGAAGGCCGCGCCACGACCTTGCGCAGACTCAGTTCGTCCTGCTTGTGCCCGCGCGAGACGAGCACGATGAAGGTGTTGCGGTTGATCGGGAAGCGGTCCAGCGCTTCCTCGAAGTCCTCACAGAGCACCTGTGTCGCCTCCGGCAGCTTCTCCGGATCGGCGTAGTCGGGCCGGTCGTCCAGCACGGCCACGGTGAAGCCGCACAGGGCGCCGACCTTCGTCAAAGCGCGGCCGATATGGCCGGCGCCGACGATCAGCAGCACCGGCGGCGACTCGACCACCTCGATCAACACCTCCCAGGTCGAATCGAGATGGCGGTCGCCCAGCGGCGTCGCCGCGGCATCGAGCCGCAGCAGGCGCGTACCGTGACGGGAAAGTTGCGCGAGGGCGGCGTCGCGCACGGCCTCGTCGAGCGCCGCGATCGCGAAGGAGCCGAGCATGGAGCCGTCCATGCGCACCAGCAGCTTCGAGGCAACGGCCGGCGTGCCGCCCTCCGGCGCGCGGATCACGGTTGCGGTAACGATCGGCTCACCGCCGTCGAGGGCGTCGATCACGGCGCGGGCGATCTGGGCGATCAGCGAAGGCATGGTCCGTATGGCTCCCTCACAGCTCGATCAAGCACAAATGGCAACAATCGGCTTCACAGAACCCGCGCCGGCCGGGGCACTGCTCGAGCGGTTCGACCACAGTCTACGGCAACGGGGCGCCTGAACGCGGCGGCCGGCGAACGTAGCTCTTTTGGTCCTGGAACGATGCAAGCGCACGCCTGCGCTCGTCCGGTGCTGCCAAGCGGAACGAACTTGCAACGCCGGGGTCATTGGCAGGTCCGAAATCGGTGCCTAGGATAGTCGGTGTACCGGGCCGGAGGGAGCCGGCCGCCGGTGGGCCGGCGCATCGCCGGCGGGGATTGGGATCGCGCGGAGCGCGACGTTCGCGAATGGAAGCGGGGTGGACAATGGCGCGCATTATCGTCGCCAACCGGCATGGGCACCAGGTGGTCGAGTATGACACCGTGACGGACACCGAAGAGGCCCGCCGCACCGTTGAGGAAGCCGAGCGCATCCTGCAGGAGGCGCGCGAGCAGGGTTGCCGGGTCTCGAAGCTCGTCGATGGCGTGCACGTGCTCGACGATGGCCCCTTCGATCCCACGGTCGAAGAGTACCAGGTGATCGCGCCGCTCGCCGGCGGCTAGCACAGGAACGCGCCCGCCGCGGCGCGCGGCGGGCGCACCACCGTCTCACGCTCCCTGGGGACGCTTCCGCCGCGAGTGGATTCGGCATGCGGACGGCACGCCAGTCGCGCCTCGTCCGTGACCTGTCGCTATCGCGGTCAAGATCCAGCGGCGCACAGGATCGATCGGTATGGCGTTCTTCCGGCGCGTCGTCGACGCGTTTCTCCGCACTGTGACGCCGCCGCGCCGCGACTATACGTTTCTGCCCCCCGAGGAAGATGGCGGCTGGCCGGACCACGGCGAGACAGCCGTGATCTATCGTGCCCTGCTGGCCGGACGCTTCGCCCGCATCGATCCGGACGAGGCGCGCCGTCTCGGCTACTGGCCCGGCCAGGAGCACCGGCCCGATTTTGTGCGTGCCTTCCGCGAGCGCGGCGATGACAACGAGGCGCCGTTCGAGCGGCCCTGGAACTTCCGCTGGGACCGCGTGGCCAAGCGCAGCGCCGGCCCCGGCTTCTCCCGTGAGGAGTATCGCCTCGCGCGCGAGCGCTCGCGCGAGGTGGCGCGGCGCACCCTGGGCGAGGAGCAGTGGCGGCGCTTCGAACGCGACGGCTACCTGGACGTGCGCTCGCACAAGTATCCGGGCATCAGCTACCGGCTGCGGGTGGGGCGGCGCGTCGAGATCGTCTGTGACCCCGGTGTGCGCTCGCCCTGGTACTACGACTTCCTCTGCATCAACCCGGTCTATCCGCTGCCCGAGTACGAGTTCTTCGCCCAGCTCTATCTCTACTGCCGCGACATGGAAGACGAGATCGGTAAAGTCGCGGCGCCGCAGCCCTGGGACCAGGCGCTCGGCCGCACCTTTTAGCCCACGCGAGCTTCCCGTCCATCCGCGCTTATGACGGCCGAGGCTCTGCTCACGGCCGGCGTACAGGCTGCCGTTCAGGGTGAGAGGTCGATGATCGCGGCTGCACCGCCGCCCGCGGTGCGGCTGCCGTCGCACTGCAGGCCATCCTCGGTGTTGCCCAGCCAGACCATGCTCACGCTGTAGCCCGCGTCCGCGAAGGCGCGGACCACGATGTCCCGCACCTCGTCGAAGGCGCGGCCCACGTGACCGCAGGCCACGAGATCGTCGCGGTGCACGGCCGCAAGCGTGTAGGACTGCCCGTCCGCCGCGCCGATCGCCTCGATGCGCAGGTGGTAGCGGGAGCCGTGGCCGAGGTCGTGGCCGAGCTGCCAGGCCGTCGGGTGGTCGTGGCCCTGGTCCGTGAACTGCATCGGGCTGCCCGCGACGACCGGCCAGCCCAGCACCCGCTGCGCCAGTTGCGCCGCCGTGTCCGCATCCGCGCCGCGGAAGATCAGGTTCACCGGATCGGCGGGCTGGCCGCTGCTGCGATGGATGTAGGGGTCGAAGGAGCCGGGCAGATCGGTGCTGTGTGCATGCAGGAAGCCGCCGGAGGCGAACAGCGCCGAAAGTAACAAGGCGAGCGTGCGCGCCCCACGCAAGGACCAGATGGCCAGATGCCCCACCGTGCGCTCCCGGCAAACAACAGTTACGTTTATGCGGCGAAACAATATCACAACGCAACGCTTGGGGCATCGGGTTGCGCCCGGATTTTCGTGCATGCCGTTCACGGCGGCGCAACCGCGCCGGCGCGCTCGCGCGGCGCGGCATTCGCTATGCTGTGACGGCGGGCGAGCCTGCTATCTGCCCGCACATGGAGAGATGGCGATCGTGAAGGTGCTGGTGCTGGGCGGCACGGTCTTTCTGGGGCGGCGCGTGGTCGAGGCGACGCTCGCGGGCGGCCACGAGGTCACACTCTTCAACCGCGGCCAGAGCAACCCCGGTCTCTACGCGGGCGACGGCCGCGTCGAACACCTCCACGGCGACCGCGACGGCGGCCTGGCGCCGCTGGCCCGCCGGCGCTGGGACGTGCTGATCGACACCTCAGGCTATGTACCGCGCATCGTGCGGCAGTCGGCGCGGCTGCTGGCCGAGGCGGTGGGACGCTACGTCTTCGTCTCCAGCATCTCCGTCTACGACGAGCGCCGCCCCGGCATCGACGAGCAGGCGAAGATCGCCACGCTCGCCGATGAGACGGTGGAAGAGGTGGGCGGCGAAAGCTACGGTCCGCTGAAGGCGCTGTGCGAGCGTGAGGTCGAGGCGGCGCTGCCCGGCCGTGCGATCGGCGTGCGCGCCGGCCTGATCGTGGGCGCCGACGATCGCTCGGATCGCTTCACCTACTGGCCGCGGCGGCTGGCGCGCGGCGGCGAGGTGCTGGCGCCGGGCCGGCCGCAGCGGCCCGTGCAGATCATCGATGCACGCGACCTGGCCGAATGGATGCTGCGGCTGGCGGCGGACGGCGGCAGCGGCGTCTTCAACGCCACCGGCCCAGCGCACACGCTGACTATGCGCGACGCGCTCGAAACCTGTCGCGCCGTCGCCGGCAATGCGGCACACTTTACCTGGACTCCCGACGCCTGGCTGCTGGAACAGGGCGCCGGCCCGTGGCTGGAGCTGCCGCTGTGGGTGCCGGAGAACGATCAGTTCGCCGGCTTCATGGAGGTGGACTGCCGCAAGGCGATCGCCGCCGGCCTCAGCTTCCGCCCGCTGGCCGAAACGGTGCGCGAGACGCTGGCCTGGGACGTGGCCCGCCCCGCGGAAGAGCGGGCAAACCCACGCGCCGGCATGAGGCCGGAACGCGAGGCCGAGCTGCTGGCCCGCTGGCACGCAGGCGGTCAGCCATGACGCGACGGAGGAACTGACAGTGTTCAGCCTTGTCACCTACGCGGCCGAGGGCGGCCCGCGAGTCGGTGTGCTGGTCAACGAGCGTGTGGCCAACGCGGACGCGGCGCTGAGCGAGATGCCCGGCGGCACGTCAATGCTGGCCGTGCTGGAGCAGTGGGACGCGGCGCTGCCGCTGCTGGCCGAGCTGGCCGAACGCGCGGCGGCGGGAAAGACAGAGACACGGCCCCTGTCCCAGACGCGGCTGCTCGCGCCGCTGCCGCGGCCGGCCAACCTCTACTGCGCCTTTGCCAACTACGTCGACCACATGAAAGAGATGGGCGGCACGCCGGCCGATCCCGAGACCGAGGACGCCTTCCTCTTCCAGGTGCCGGTGAACGCCGTGATCGGGCCCGAGGAACCAATCCCCGCGCCGGCCGGTGTCGTGCGCCTCGACTGGGAAGGCGAGCTGGCGGCGGTGATCGGCCGCGCCGCCCGCGATCTCTCGCCGCAGCACGCGCTGAGCTGCGTGGCCGGCTACACGATCGTGCACGACGTCAGCATCCGCGGCGCCGAGGCGCGGCGCGGTGACAACGGCGGCCGGCCCGACTGGCTGGCGGCGAAGGGGCGTGCGGGCTTCAAGCCGCTGGGGCCGGCGATCGTGCCGGCGCAGTTTGTGCCCGATCCGCAGAAGCTGGCACTGCGCACGCGCGTCAACGGCGCCACCAAGCAGGATTCGAGCACCGCGCAGATGATCTACAGCACGGCGCAGCTCATCAGCCACGTCTCGCGCCTCGTCGGCGTGGCGCCGGGCGACGTGATCGCCACGGGCACGCCCGCCGGCGTGGGCCTGCCGCGCCACGAGTCCCTCAAGCCCGGCGACGTGGTCGAGATCGAGATTGAGGGGCTGGGCGTGCTGCGGAACCCGGTAGGGTCTGGGGTATAGGGTGTAGGGTATCGGCGGAGAACGCGCGGCACACCTTCCCCTAAACCCTGAACCCCAACCCTATACCCTGGCTAGGGAGGCGGCAGGATGGCGGAGCTGATCACGTTGCTCGAGGGCTTCGGCTTCGGCAGCGACCAGGGCATCGTCGGCTTTTGCAGCGTGCACCTCGTGCGCGCCGGCGGCAAGATCATCCTCTTCGACACGGCGCACGTCGGCCGCCGGCTGGTCTTGCAGGCGGCGCTGGCGCAGCACGGTGTGCGCGAGGACCAGATCGACCACGTCGTCATGAGCCACGCCCACTGGGACCATGTGCAGAACATCGACCTGTTCGAGAAGGCCGACCTGCTGATCCACCCCGACGAGCGCCGCTACGCCCACCGCCCGCACAAGAACGACTGGGCCACGCCTGCCTGGACCGGCGCCGCGATCGAGACCGTGCGCATCAACGAGGTGCGCGAGGGTGACGAACTGGCGCCCGGCGTGACGATCGTCGAGGTGCCCGGCCATTCGCCCGGCAGCATCGCGCTTGCCGTGCAGACTGATGACGGCCTCGCCTGCCTCTCGGGCGACGCGCTGCACTTCGCCGAGGTCGCCCTGCTGAAGAAGAACCCGCTCGTCTTCTGGAACGACGCGCAGGCGACGGCCAGCATCGAGAAGATGCTGCGCATGGCCGATGTGATCTATCCGGGCCACGACCGGCCGTTCCGCGTCAAAGACGGCGCCATCGAGTACGTGCATCCCTACGCGCTGGCCGTCAGCGGCGTCTCGCTCGACGGCCAGACGCTGCGGCCGGGCGCGACGCTGGTCGCCCCGGCACCGCGCGTGCCCTGGATCATGCCCGGCGTCGAAGACCAGCCCGCCCGCCTGGCGCAAACGGCGCTGCCTGCTCGCTAACCCGGGCAAAGGTCCAGACCATTCGATCGCCCGCAACCAGTCCCTCGCGCCGGCTTAGGCCTCCACGCGGCTGGCCGGATGCGCCGCCGCGGGCGCGCTATTCCAGCACGCCGGCCACGGTCAGCTCCACGATCTCCTCGTCCGCGAGGCCGAGCAGATCGCGCAGCACCTGCTGCGTGTGCTGGCCGTAGGTGGGGCCGGTGGTTGGCGGACGCGCCGGCGTGCGCGAAAAGATCGCGCGGGCGCCCTCCAGCGGCACCGGCCCCAGCAGCGGGTGCTCGGCGTCTTGCAGGTGGCGGCGCTGTGCAAGCTGCGGATCGGCGAGCAGATCCGCGCTGCTGCTCACCCGATGCACGGGTACGCCGGCCGCCTGCAAGCACTGCTCGATCTCCGCCACCTCGTGTTCGCCGGTCCAGGCGGCGAGCGCCGCTTCCAGCGCCGCGCGGTTGGCCTGCCGCGCGGCAACCGGCGCGAAGCGCGGATCGGCGAGCCAGCCAGCATTGCCCGTGGCGCGGCAGAGCGCCTGCCACTGCGCTTCGGTCG
>DATGEL010000024.1 GCA_035310145.1 Dehalococcoidia bacterium | reverse complement strand
CGACCGAAGCGCAGTGGCAGGCGCTCTGCCGCGCCACGGGCAATGCTGGCTGGCTCGCCGATCCGCGCTTCGCGCCGGTTGCCGCGCGGCAGGCCAACCGCGCGGCGCTGGAAGCGGCGCTCGCCGCCTGGACCGGCGAACGCGAGGTGGCGGAGATCGAGCAGTGCTTGCAGGCGGCCGGCGTGCCGGCGCACCGCGCCAGCAGCACGGAGGACGCCTTCGCCGACCCGCAGCTCGCGCACCGCGGCCACTTCGTCGCGCTTGACCACCCGCTGCTGGGGCCGGTGCCGCTGGAAGGCTCGCGCATGATCCTCTCGCGCACGCCGGCGCGCGTCACTGGTCCTGGCCCGCTGCTGGGCCAGCACAACGAGCTGGTGCTGCGCGAGATCCTCGGCCTCTCCGAGGACGAGATCGCCGCGCTCGCCGTTGCCGGGGCGCTGGAGTGAGCGGGGCGGCCGCGCCCGAACGGAGCAACCACCGCGATGCATGACACATGACGGCTGGCGGCGGAGCCGAGTGGAGCCCGCCTACGCGGTGCTTTCCAGCCGCGCCAGGAGCCCCTTGAGGAGCGATTCGCGTTTGTGCAGCTCCTGGCGCAGGTCGTAGTTCTCGGTCTTGTAGATCTCCCCGCGCAGGCTGCCCAGCTGGTCGCGCACCAGCCCGGCGACGATGGCCGCCTCGTCCGCGCTCAGCGCGATGCTCGCGGTACTCTCAGTCATGGCGTTCCTCCTGCGCGCCGAGGGCGGCCGGCGCGGCCTCGATCTCCTTCCAATATGCCACCGCTGCGCCCAAAAACCATTGCGTTGCCGGCGAAACTTCGCCATGCTCGGGCGGGGTGGCGCGCAGCCGGCCTTTGGCCCGGTGGAAGCGTCCGCCCGCTGAGCCTGCCCTTCGAGGCGCCAGCATGAGCAACGGCGCTGCGCTGCCTGCCGCGCTCGGCCCGTTGGCCGGCCTGCGTGTGCTCGACCTGACACACTGGCTGGCCGGGCCGCGCTGCACCATGTTGCTCGCCGACTTCGGCGCCGACGTGATCAAGATCGAGCGCCCGCCCGCCGGCGACCCGGCCCGCCGGCTCGGCCCCTTTCCCCACGACATTCCCGACCCCGAGGCGAGCGGCGCGTTTCTGCACCTCAACACGAACAAGCGCAGCGTCACGCTCAACCTGAAGACGGTGAAGGGGCTGGAGCTGGCGCGGGCGCTGGTGCGCCGCGTCGATGCCGTGGCGGAGAACTTCAAGCCCGGCGTGCTGGCGCGGCTCGGCCTCGGCTACGAGACGCTGCAGGCGCTGCGCCCCGGCATCGTGCTCACTTCGATCTCCAACTTCGGCCAGGACGGCCCCTACCGCGACCTGCCCGCCAGCGAAATCACGCTCTCGGCCATGGGCGGGCCGATGAACGTCACTGGCCACCGCGAGCGCGAGCCGCTGAAGCTCGCCGGCAACATCGTGCAGTATCATGCCGGCTCCGTCGCCGCCTACGCCACACTGCTGGCGCTGTACGCCGCCGAGGAGGCGCAAGAGGCCGGCGAAACCCCCGCGGGCGACCGCATCGACGTCTCGATCTACGAAACGCAGGCCGGCTTCCGCGACCGCCGCGCGGTCAATCTCACCGGCCATGCCTACACCGGCGACATCGCCAAGCGCGCCCTGCCCGGCTCGCGGCCCGGCGTGGGCGTGCGCCCCACCGCCGACGGCTACGTCAACCTGCACGCCTCCAACGCCGCCCGCTTCGCCACGCTGCTGCGGCTGATCGGCCGCGAGGACCTGGTGGAGCGGGCCGCGGGCCTCTCGCCGCTGGCGCTCGTTGCCGAGCCGGAGCTGGTGCAGGAGGTGGAGACGAGCTACCTGGCCTGGCTTGCCGAACGCACCAAGCTCGACGCGGCGATGACGGCGCAGCGGCACAAGCTGCTGGCCGCGCCGGTCAACACCGTGGCCGACATCGTGCACGACCCGGCCTTCAGCGCCCGCGGCGTCTGGGAGACGATCGACCATCCGCACACCGGTCCGCTGCTCTATCCGGGCCGGCCGTTCATTATGGGCGCCAGCCCGCGGCCGCAGGCCCGCCGCGCCCCACTGCTCGGCGAGCACAACGCCGAGATCCTCTGCGGCGAGCTGGGCGTGGACCCCGCCGACCTGCCGCGCCTGCGCGAGCAGGGCGTCGTCTAGGGCGCAGGCCGTACGGCACAGGGCATAGGGCGTAAGGTATTGAACATGGGCATGGTGCGCCGGCACCCGTCTCTCTCAAGATCGCCGGCTATCCCGACGCCCCATGGAACACTTCAACCCGGATCGCCCCTCTCCTTCTCCTGCTTTGCGGAGAAGGAGAGGGGAAGGGGGAGAGGATGAGGCCCGCCGCCGCCAACCTGCCGCTGCGCCACGTACGCGTGCTCGACATCGCCGTCGTCTGGGCCGGTCCGCACTGCACGCAACTGCTCGCCGAGTGGGGCGCCGAGGTCATCAAGGTCGAGCCGCTGCAGCACATTCAGCCGGCCACGCGTGGGGCGGAGACGCGGCTGACGCGCGAGCAGGCGCAGCGTATGCGCGGCCTCTCGATCATCAGCGCCCCGCCGGACTTCGAGCCCGGTCCGCGCCCGTGGAACCGCACGCCGTCGTTCAACAGCCACGCCCGCAACAAGAAGAGCGTCACGCTCGACCTGCTCTATCCCGAGGGATACGACACGTTCCTGCAGCTCGTCGCCATCGCCGACGTGCTGGTCGAAAACAACGTGCCGGAGACGATCGAGCGGGCGCACATCACCTACGAAGAGCTTGCGCGGGTCAATCCGGCGCTGATCATGCTGCGCATGCCCGGCTTCGGCCTCAGCGGGCCGTACAAGGACTGGCGCTCGTTCGGCACGCACATGGAGTCGCTGACGGGCCACCACCTGCTGCGCGGCTATCCTGACCTGGACCCGGACATGACCGGCGACGCCTTCACCGCCGATGCGGCCTCGGGCGTGATGGGCGCCTTCGCCGTGCTGGCCGCGCTGCGCCATCGCCGCCGTACCGGCCAGGGCCAGCAGATCGAGATGTCGCAGGCCGAGAACATCGTGCCGTATCTCGCCGAGTTCGTGATGGACTACACGATGAACGGCCGTACGGCGCCGCCGCAGGGCAACGGCCATCCCAGCCGCGCCCCGCACGGCGCCTATCCCTGCCAGGGCGACGACCGCTGGATCGCGATCGACGCCGGCGACGACGCGAGCTGGCGCGCCCTGCGCCGCGTGCTCGGCGAGCCGGCCTGGATGGCCGAGTCGCGCTTCGCCGACTCGCTCGCGCGCTGGCAGCAGCGCGACGAGCTGGACGCGCTGCTGGGCAAAGAGACGCGCCTCTGGCACGACCGCGAGCTGTGGCGGGCGCTGGTGGACGCGGGCGTGGCGGCCGGCCCGGTGCAGAACGAGGCCGAGGTCTTCAACTGCCCGCAACTGCGCGACCGTGGCTTCTTCGAATCGATCGAGCACCCCGAGGCCGGCACGCATGACTATCCCGGCCTGATCTTCCGTATGGCCGAGACCCCGAACCGCATCCGCCGTCATGCGCCGCTGCTCGGCCAGGACAACGACTACGTCTACCACGAGCTGCTTGACCTGCCGCCGGCCACGTTCGAACGGCTCGTCGCGGCCGGCCACGTAGGCATGGACTATCCGGGGCGCGGGCCGGCGGCCGCCGGCGCATAACTTCCGCCGCGGCCTCGTCTTGGCGCGTGCGCGAGGGCGGCGTAGCCGGCGCATGCACGCACGCAACACGATCGCTCCGGGCGTCGCTCCCGCTGCAAGGCCCGCCGGAAGATGCCGTCTTCTGCTCAGAGAGAACAGCGAACGCTGGTGCAACGCCGCCGGGCGTTCGGCAGAGGAGGCAGAAGACGATGCGCACTTCATGGCAATGGCTATCCGGCGCCGCGCTGGCGCTGGCGCTGCTCGCCGGCGGGTTGGGATGCGGCAGCAGCCGCGGTGCGTCCGTGCACGCCGATGCTACGCCCGCCGTGCCGATCGCGACGGTGCAGCAGACCGTATCCGCACCGCAGCAAACCCCATCGGGGCCGGACCTCGCGCCGTTTGTGGCACTGATGCAGAATGCGAGCTGCGCCCAGTCCCGCAACCGGCTCTACGAGATCGACGGGACGCTGCTGTTCTGGGAGCGCGCGGGCTTCTGCGCCGACGCCGGTTACGCCTACACGCTGTACAACGGCTCGCCCGATCAGGTGCTCTGCCAGCTCAACGACAGCATCGCCGGCCCGCGCCGCAGCTGCGATCCCGCCTACGCGGACCTGTTCGACACGATCACGCACAATCTCGACGCGCTCGACCTCGGCCTCGGCCCCGACCACAGCGTTGCGCTGGTGCAGGAGGTGAGGATGCGTTAGCCGTCCGCCGCTTCCTCGCGCAGCAGCGCTTCGAGCAGGACGCCGGCGCGATCGAGCGTGGCCAGGTCGTCGGGCGGCAGCGTGTCCAGCCGCGCGGCCAGGCGACTTGTGCGCCGGTCGCGACCCGCTGCCAGCAGGGCGCGGCCGCGCGGCGTGGCGGCGATGCGCACGATGCGGCCATCCGTCGCGTCGCGCACGCGCTCGACCAGCCCCGCCCGTTCCAGCGCGGCCACGATGCGCGTCATCGTCGGCGGACGCACCTGTTCGGCCGCCGCCAGCTCGCCCAGCGTGCGCGGGCCGCCGAAGCCGACGACGGAGAGCGCCGAGAGCCGCGCCGCGCTGATGCCCAGCGCCTCATCCTCGCGCCGCAGCCGCCGCAGCAGGTGGATGGCGACGCTGTGCAGCCGCGTCGCCACGGCCTCGACCTGCGCCGCCTGCTCGACAGAAGCCGCGCTGCGCAGCGTTGAAGGCGGCTCGCTCACGCGCTAGACTTCATTAGCATAGCTAAGTATCTCCGGAGGCGTGACGATGGCGCAAGCGACGGAGCTGTTCGCGGCGATCGAGGCGGGCGACGCGGCCACGGTGCGCGGACTGCTGGCGGCCGAGCCGGCGCTGGCCGGCGCCTGCAACGCCGGCGGGCTGCCCGCCGTGCTCTTCGCACTCTACCGCATGCAGGGCGAGAGCGTGGAGGCGCTGCTGGCCGCGCGGCCGTCGCTCGATCCATTCGCCGCGGCCGCGCTCGGCCGGGAGGCGCGTGTTGCGGAGTTGCTCAAGGCCGATCCGGCGCGGGCGAGCGCGTTCTCCGCCGACGGCTTCAGCGCGTTGCACCTGGCGGCCTTCTTCGGTCACGCCGCGGCGGCGCGGGTGCTGCTGGATGCCGGCGCCGCGGTCAACGCCGTCGCCCGCAACCCGATGCAGGTGCAACCGCTGCACAGCGCCGTGGCCGGCCTGCATCACGCCGTCTGTGCTCTGCTGCTGGAGCGCGGCGCTGAGGTGAACGCCCGCCAGCAGGCCGGCTGGACGCCACTGCACGCCGCCGCGCAGCACGGCGACCGCGCCCTGGTCCGGGCGCTGCTCGCCGCGGGCGCCGATCCGTCCCAGGCGAACGACGCCGGCGAGACGGCCGCGACCATCGCCGCCAGGAGCGACCACGGCGAGTTGGCCGTGCTCTTCCGGGAACACGGTCACGCAAGGCGCGCGCCCGCGCCTTGACACGGTTTGCACCGCTCCCCGATCATGCCGGGTGTCGGCGTTGCCGGGAGGCGGGCGATGGACGGCATCCACGACCTGGGCGGCATGCACGGCTTCGGCCCCGTCGTGCGCGAGGCGAACGAGCCGCCGTTCCACGCGCCCTGGGAGGCGGCGATGGTCGCCATCCAGCACGCCGTGGGCGGGCGCGGCCAGAACCTGGTCAACATCGACGAGTTCCGCCACGGCATCGAGCGCATGGGCAACGCCGCCTATCTGAACACCAGCTACTACGAGCACTGGTTGGACGGCGTCACCCGCGTGCTGCTGGAGAAGGGCGTCATCGCCGCCGCGGAACTGGAGAAGCGCGCGGACTTCTTCACGTCCCACCCCGATTCGCCGGCAAGCGCCGCGCTCTCCCGCCCGCCGCCGCCCGTGCAGCGCCCCGTGCAGCGCTTCATGCCCGGCACCGAGCGGGAGCCGGCCGCGCCCCCGCGTTTCAAGTCCGGAGATGCCGTGGTCACGCGCAACCTGCACCCACGCGGCCACACACGCCTGCCGCGCTACGCCCGCGGCAAGCACGGCGTCATCCACCACTATCACGGCGCGCACGTCTTCCCAGACGCGCACGCGCACGGCCAGGGCGAGCAGCCGCAGCCGCTCTACAGCGTGCGCTTCGCGGCCGCCGAGCTGTTCGGCCCCGTCGCCGAGCCGCGTGAGTTCGTCTACCTCGATCTGTGGGAGCCGTACCTTGACAGGGCGTAGGTCGTAGGGCGCAGGGTGTAGGGCGCAGACAGGATTCAAATCAACCCTCCAAAGCTCCCCCCTCTCCATTACATGGAGAGGGGGTCAGGGGGTGAGGCCGCGTGGGCAAGAACCATCCGAACGTCGATCAGTACGTCGCCTCGCGCGTGCGGGCGCTGGAATCGCTGCTGCTGGAGAAGGGCATCCTGCCGCCCGACCTGGTGGACCGCGTCGTGCGGCAGTACGCCGAGGACACGGGGCCGCTGGCCGGCGCACGCGCCGTGGCTCGCGCCTGGGTGAAGCCCGAGTATCGGCGCCTGCTGCTCGAACAGCCCAAAGCGGCGCTCGCCGAGCTGGGCCTCGACTACGGCGACCTGCGCGTCGTGGAGAACACGCCGGCCGTGCACAACATGGTCGTCTGCACGCTCTGCTCCTGCTATCCCTGGGCGGTGCTGGGCCTGCCGCCGACCTGGTACAAGCAGCCGGCCTATCGCTCGCGCGCCGTGATCGAGCCGCGCGCCGTGCTGCGTGAGTTCGGCGTCGAGATCGCACCCGAGCGCGAGGTGCGCGTCTGGGACAGCAGCGCCGAGCTGCGCTACATGGTGCTGCCGCTGCGTCCGGCCGGCAGCGAGGGGCTGAGCGAGGAGCAGCTCGTGCCGCTGGTCTCGCGCGACTCGCTGATCGGCGTGGCCGAACTCGCCATGCCTGCCGCCGTGGCCGCGAACTGAGCCACGTCATGTACGAGCGCCAGCGCAACATCGTGCGGCGCGCCGACGGCCGGCCCGTGAACGTGGCGCGGCCGCGCGGCCAGCTCTTCGTCTGCAAGGACGGCTGCTGCTGCGGGCGGGTGGAAGACGGCTTCGCCTCCGTGCCCGCCGGCCTCTACCACGAGGAGTGGGAGCGGCGGCGGCTGCGCAATATCGTGCACCTCACGGTCGGCGGCTGCCTCGGCCCCTGCGCCCTCGCCAACGTGGCGCTGCTGCTGTTCGACGGCCATGCCCTCTGGTTCCATTCGCTCAACCATGGGGCGCTGGTCTATCGCCTCTACGACTACATCGAGACCTTGCTCGACGCCGACGGCTTCGTGCCGCCGCCGCCGCCGCTCGACAGCCTGCAGTTCAGCGCCTCCGCCTGGCAGGAGCGGCCGGACGGCCAGCCGGTGGACGACGCTCGCCCGCGCCACGCCTGCGCGGCCCCCATCCCCCGGTTCATAACTTCGCCCCCAATACTGAGGGAAGGGGGGATCGATCGCGGGGCGATTGGGGCTGAAGGCGCGGCTGGGGTGGTCGATCGGTTAATCGCCGATATGGCCGGCGAGGCGGCGGCGCCGCGCAAGAACGGCGAGCTGATTTTCGAGGCGCCCTGGCAGGGCCGCGCCTTCGGCATGGCGGTGGCGCTGCACGAAGAGCAGCTCTACGCATGGGAGGAGTTCCGCCAGCGGCTGATCGGCGAGATCGCCCGCGCCGACGCCGGCGGCGACCCTTCGGGCTACTACGAGCGCTGGCTGGCCGCCTTCGAGGCGCTGCTGATCGAGCGCGGCGTCGTCTCGGAGGAAGAGCTCACCGAGCGCACCTACCAGTTCGACTTCGGCGAGCGCGACGACGTCTTTTAGGGAACAGGGAACAGGGCGGCAGTTCCGCGCTGCGCGGCTCAGGCGGGACGGATTGCCGGTACTTCGGTGCCCTGTTCGTGGAGCGTTGCATGCAGCGCGTCGGCCAGTTCCGGCGGCAGCGGGCCGGCCGGCTCGGCGTAGCTCTGGCGCCGTGCTTCGCGGAAGGCGTAGCGGCAGGAGGCGGAGCAGAACGGGCCGGACTCGAACTGCACGGGCCTGCGGCAGACCGGACAGCGCATGCTGGCTTCCTCCTCTTCCCGCGCCGCGCTGAGCCGCCGCGGCCGCGCGGTGATCGTACCAGCAGGCGCCGCTCGTGCGCGGCGATCGGGTCGCCAGATGCAGCAACATGACAGAAGCGCGGCCGCGGCCTGGCCTGCCACGCGGTGGAGCAGAAGCGCGTGGTGGAGCGATCTGACCGTGGCGCTGCTGCTCTGCGCCGCGCTTACCGCCTGCGGCAGCAGCAAGCCGCGACCGGGTCCAGCCACGCCCAGCCCGCCGCCCGCGGCCACGCCGGGACGTGGCCTGACGGTGAGCAGCACCGCGTTCACGCCCGACGGCCCGATTCCGCCGGACTTCACCTGCGATGGCGCCAACGTTTCGCCGCCCCTGAGCTGGAGCGTGCCGGCACGCGGCGCCGCCGCCTACGCCGTCGTGGTGGACGACCCGGACGCGCCGGGCGGCAGCTTCACGCACTGGCTGTTGCTCGACCTGCCGGCCACGGCCACGAGCCTGCCGCAGGGCGTGCCGGCGGCAGAGCGGCCGGCGATCGGCGGTGTGCAGGGGCGGAACGATGGCGGTGTCACCGGCTACAGCGGGCCGTGCCCTTCGGGTGGGCCGGCGCACTACTACCGCTTCACCGTGTACGCGCTCGATCAGCCGCTCAACCTCGCGCCCGTGCCGGGCAAGGGCGGCGTCTTGAATGCGATGCGGGGGCACATTCTCGCGCAGGGTACGCTCGTCGGCACCTACCAGCGAGCGGGGCGCTGACCACGTTGAACGTGCACCGGGCAGATGTGTCAGGGCGAGGTGGTGCAACTCACTGCCGTAGAGGGTTGGCAGCCGCGCGGCATCGGCGTGCTGGTCACCACCCGCGGACCGCTCTGCAACACCTGGAAGAAGGCCTGGGCGCAGCGGTTGGCCGTGGCCACCTGCACCGGCGCCTGGCCGGTGACCATGGGCACCGACATATCGGCGCTGAAGCTCAACGCGCCCTGCGCATCGGTGGTGCCGGCGGTCGTCGAGGCTAACTGGCCGCCGAAGAAGACGCTGGCCGGCGAGTTCGGATCGAGGCCCTTCGCGGTGAACGAGACCGTTACGGTGCCGCCGGCCGAGCCTGCGTTTGGCTGCAGGCTGAGCTGCCCGTTGCAGTTGGCGGACACGCTGGTTGGCGCGGGGCCGGCGGCGGGCACGGGCGTGGGTGAGGACGCCGCCGGGCTGCTGGGCGTCGAGCCGGCGGGTTGCCCGCCGGCGGGTGGCAGCGGTTGGTTGTTGAGCACGGCCAGCACCAGGCCGACGAAGGCATCGGACGGCGGCAGGTTCAGCCCGAGCGCGAGCACGGTGGCGTTGCAGAGGTTGCCGTAGCGGGCCAGGCTGCCGGCGGTGTAGGTCGGCGTCTGCGCGAAGCCGGCATACAGGGCGAGCGACTGACCGCTGCCGGCCGCGATGCGGGCCACGGCGGCCGCGTCGTTCTCGGCGTCCTGGGCGGCCTCGCGGCCGGCGGCGATCGCCTGGTCGGCGCCGGCGATGTTGCCCGTCGCGACGTCGGCCTGCGCCTGCGCGACCGACTGGCGCACGCGAACCTCGGAATCCGCCTGCAGGGCGGTGAGCGTCGGCTGCGTGGCGGCGCGCTCGACCAGCAGGCCGTCGCCGAAGGCGGCGCGGGTGTCGTCCATCGCCGTCTGCACCATCGCGTAGTCGCGGGCGTTCAGGAACTGCTCGGCCACACCGGGCAGCTTACCGAAGCTGGAGACGTCGGCGGCATCTTGCGTCAGGCCGGCCTGCAGGGCGCGGACCTGGTCGGCCGCGGCCTGGCTGGTCGCCTTCCCCACGCTGACGTCGGCGCCGGCATTGGAAAGCACGAAGGCGGCCTGACCGGGCTTGAGCTCGCTCACCTGCGTGTAGCCCTGTGTGCTGTCGTAGGCCAGGGCGACATCCGCGCTGTTGATCGGCAACGTCTGCGTGGAGCTGGGGTTGCCGATGATCGCGAAACGGTCGGGGGGCAGAATCATGCGTGTGTACTGCGCCGCGGTGGCGTCGAGCGTCACATCGATGTCGTGCCCGAAGTAAGCCCAGTAGCCGCGGCCGCCGATCACGTCGGCCGAGGTGACATTTTGATACCCCGCGGAGTGCGGCCCGTAGGCGTAGAGCGTGCCGGGCAGGGCGCCAAAAACGCTGCCGGAGGGCCCTGCGACGAGGTTCCAGCCCGCCTTGTAGTGCACCGTGCTGCCGGCGGCGCGCGCGTGCGGTGGGCGGGCCACCGGCGCGGCGGCCAGCGCCAGCGCGAAGGCGATCAACACGACGGCGATTGCCGGCAGGTGGCGCCGACTCCGTCGCCGGTCCACCAGTCTCTCCCCGACCATTGCACACCTCCGCCGACTATCGTGGGGCAACGAATGCCGCATCGTATGACGCACTATAGCGGCTGCGCCTCCCGGCCGGAAGCCGGTACGGTCACAACCGTTTGGCGCGCACGACGTGAAATCCCGCGCGCGTCGCGCAATCTGGAAGCAGCCCCGGCCGCAACGGGTTGGCGCATCAATTCTTGCGGCGACTACGATAGGGCGGAGTGCAGCCGTTAGCTGCCGGGCGAGGGATAGCGGATGCCTGAGGCGAACGGCGATGGCCGGCAGACGGAGGCGCCCGAACCTGCCGCGCTCGTCGATTTACGCCGGCGCGGTGTGCCGTTTCGCCTGGCGCCGCGCGTCGAGGGGGCGCGGACGTTGCCGGAGTTTGCCGAACGCAGCGGCTTGCGCCCGCGGCAGGTCGCAAAGAGCCTACTGCTCGACCTGGACGGCGCAGGCCACGCCCTGCTGGTGGCGGCCGGCGATCGCGCGGCCGATTTCGCGGCGCTGCGGCGGCGGTTCGGCGTGCGCAGCGTGCGGCTGGCCGATCCGGAGGCCGTACAGCGGCTCACCGGCTACCGCATCGGTACGGTCACACCGCTGGCGCTGGCCACGCCCGATCTGCCGGTGCTGGTGGACGCGGCGCTGGTGGCGGAGGACGAGGTGAGCCTCGGCATCGGCATGCCGGGCCAGCATGTGCGGCTGCGCGGCGCCGATCTGCCGGCGGCCGTGAGCGGTGAACCCGGCGGCTGGACGAGGAAACAGGAGATAGGGAATAGGGATTAGGGGGAACGTTGGGCGAGCGTGACGATCGTGCGCTGGCGGAGCTGATTGCGCGGGTGGGGGCGCGGCCGTTCGTCGAGCATCTTGGCGCGGAGTTTGTGCACGCGGAGCCGGGGTTGGTGCGCATGCGACTGCCCTGGCGGGCGGAGCACTGCCGTTCTGGGCTGCGGTCCGGCGATGAGCCGTCGCTGCACGGCGGCGCCGCGGCGTCGCTCGCCGATGCCGCCGCCTCAGCCGCGCTCGTGACGGTGCTGCGCGAGGGCGAGGGCCGCACGACGATCGACCTGGTGATTCACTACCTGGCGCCGCTGCGCGGCGTGGTGACGGCGGAGGCGCGACTGCGCCGGCGCGGCGGGCGTACGGCGATCGTCGACGTAGAGCTGTGCGGGGAGGACGGCGAGCTGGGCGCGATCGCGCGGGGCACATTCGCCATCCTGCGCGGTTGAAGCCTGCGTCGTGAGCGAGATCCTCCTGCGCAACCTGCCAACTGTCACCAGGAACCTGTACCCGGAGCGATGCGATGATTACCGGTTTCAACCACAGCGGCTTCGTCGTGCGCGACCTCGAGGCGATGGTGCGCTTCTATCGCGATGTGCTCGGCCTCGCGGTCGTGCGCGAGGTGGAGAGCAACGCGCCGCCGGGCGGCGACCATACCGGCATTCCCGGCGCCCAGCGTTACCTCGTTTTCGTCGGCGCACCGACCGGCCAGCACCTGCTGGAGCTGGTGTACTACAAGCAGCCGCCCAGCCCGCAAGGCCATCTGCAGCGCAATCAGCTCGGCGCGGCGCACGTCGCCTTCAACGTCAGCGACATCCGCCTGCTGCACGCGGAACTCTCGGCCAGGGGCGTGCGCTTTGTGACGCCGCCGATCATGCGCGACGGACCCGACGGCGCCCTGCACGGCATCTGCTACGCGCAGGACCCCGAGGGCAACTGGCTCGAATTTCTCCAGTAGCCCGTGGACCCGTGGCTGTGGGTCGCTCGTGAACGCAAGGGCGCGATGCTGCGTCGCGTACACTGGAACGTGTGGGCGTTCGGCGCCAGGCCGGCGCTACGGGATTGCGTGAGATGACGACGAAAGCCGCGTTGCACCAGATCATCGACGACCTGCCGGAGGAGGCGCTGCCGGAGGCCGAGCGATTGCTCGGATCGCTTCAGGAGCGATGCCGCGCCTGCGGGAGCAACGGATCTGCCACGGAAGAAGCGGATCGCGGCGCCGAGCCGGATGCGCTGGCCTCCGCGCTCGCGCACGCGACGCACCTTGGTGAGGAGTTCTCCTCTCGCAACCCCCATCGTCTTGCACGCCGCGGTGAAGAATGGTTTCGAGAAGCCTAACGCCGTTCTTTCTGGACACCAGCTATGTCATTGCGCTCTTCAATCTGGACGATGAATTTCATGGACGGGCACGCCGCTGGCATGTTGAGCTGCGCAGAACTCGTCGTGGCCTTGTGACAACGGCGAGCATCCTCACTGAGATCGGTGATGGCTTTGCCAGCCACAACAGATGGCCGCTCGCACGTGCGTTTCTTGATGTCGTTTGTTCCGATCCGCTCATAACCGTGGTCCCCGTCGATTGTGACCTGATCGAGCGGGCGCTGGAGCTGAAGCGCCGCCGGCCGGACAAGGACTGGGGCCTGACGGACTGCCTCAGCTTCGTCGTCATGCAGGAGCGGGCGTTGCGCGAGGCGCTCTCCGCCGACTCGGACTTCGCGCAGGCGGGTTT
Source organism: Dehalococcoidia bacterium (assembly GCA_035310145.1). Taxonomy (NCBI): domain Bacteria; kingdom Bacillati; phylum Chloroflexota; class Dehalococcoidia; species Dehalococcoidia bacterium. The sequence continues at coordinate 7,403 of DATGEL010000024.1, read as the reverse complement.
TCGCGCGCTGCTACTCGATCGCTGAGTACGCGGCGATCGCCGCGACACCGCCCGCGGCGGCGCAGAGCAGCAGCCCCGGTCCCGGCTGCCGGGTGAGGAAGCGGCCGGCCTCCGGCCCGGCGACGAGCAACAGCGCCACGACGATCGCGACGATCGGGGCGACGAGCGAAAACGCAATCGCCCAGCGCAGCACGGCGGATGGCCGATCGGTGAGGCGGGCGCCGAGCGCGAAGACGGCGGCGATCAGCGCCGCGGCCGGCACGGCCCACAGCGCCAGCGACAGCGCGCCGGCGAGCGCGCCGGCGCTGCCCAGCAGCACTCCGGCGTTATGCACCAGCCGCGCCAGTTGCGGACCGTCGAAGCGGCGGCCGGCCAGCGCCTCGTGCCCGGAGGCCCACGGCAGCCAGACGAACGCCGCCGCGCCGCACGCATCGGCCAGCGCGGCGGCTGCCTGCGGCCGCCGGCGGCTCAGCGGCCGGGCGGCAGCGGGCCGCCGTGGCTGGTCGCGGCGATTTGGCCTTGTCTCGTTCATGCGAGGCGATCATAGCGCCTCGGCAAGGGACGGCAGCTTGCAGCCCTACGCCGGCATGATGCGCTCGCCCAGGCCGCCGGGAATGATCGCGGCCTGCATGGCGAACAGCTCCTCGTCGTACTGCGGGCCGCTGACCGCCGCGCTCAGGCCGCCGTCCACGGCAAGTGTCTGGCCGGTGACGAAGCTAGAGGCGTCGCTGGCCAGGAAGAGCAGCACGCCGTCCAGCTCGTCGCGCCGGCCGATGCGGCTCATCGGCGCCTGCGCCTTGAAGCGCGCCAGGAACTGGGGCACGGCGAACCAGCCCGCCGTCAGCTCGCTCTCAAACCAGCCGGGCGCGATGCAGTTGACGCGCACGCCGCGGTCGGCCCAGCTGCAGGCGAGGTTACGTGTGACGTTAATCACCGCCGCCTTCGAGGCCTGGTAGGCCACCGGCCCGTTCTGCTGGCCGGACATGCCCATGATCGAGGCGATGTTGATGATCGAGCCGCCTTTGCCGTCCGCCAGCATGTGCTCCGCCGCGGCGCGGCAGCAGAAGTAGACACCGTTCAGGTTCACCTGGATCGTCTGCGCGAACAGCTCATCCGGAATGCGCTCGGGCATCAGACCGGCTTCGGCGGCGAGGCCGGCGTTGTTGACGAGGATGTCGACACGGCCGAAGCGCCGGCAGGTCGCCTGCATCAGCGCCTGCACCTGCGGTGAGTCGCTCACATCGCAGGTGTTCACCAGCGCCGTGCCGCCCGTGTCCTCGATGCGCTTGGCTACCGCGTTGAGCCGCTCGGTGCGGCGCGCGGCCAGCACCACGTTGGCGCCCGCGCCGGCCAGCACCTCGGCGAAGCGCTCGCCCAGGCCCGAGGACGCGCCCGTGACGATCGCCGTCTTGCCGTTCACCGCAAACAGCGCGCCGACATCCATCTCACTCTGCCTCCCCGCACGCGAATGGCGAGAGTATACGCGCCGGCCGCGGCAGCGAACAGGGCAGCGCCGGCGCTGCAGCAAGCGGCATCAGCGGCGGCGTGGGCGGGTATACAGCCGCCAGCCCGCGGCCAGCAGCGCCAGCGCCGTCGCTGCGAGCACCACGAACGGCGTTGCGGCATTCGCCCCGGCGCTGCCGCCCGTGCCCGTGTTCGGCAAGACGACACCCGGCGCCGGCGTGGCGCTCGCCGCCGCGGGCGGAGCGCCGACGGGCGCCGTTGTGGGAGGCGCTGCGGCATTCGGCGTGCTGGCCGCCGGCGCCGGCTGCTGTGTCGTGCCGCTGGGAGCCGGATCGACGACGATCGTCACGAGCACGGAGACGATGAACTGGGCGCAGGCCTGGCCGGGGTTGCAGTGCGGCCGGCCCTCCGCCGTCAGCGTGGTCGTGCCGGGCTGGGCGGCGCGCAGCACGGCCTGCACGCCGCGCGCCAGCGTGCCCACGCCCGGCCGCGGTTGCAGAATGCCCTGCGGATCGAAGCTCAGCGTCCAGTCGAGCTCTTCACCAAGCCGCACGGTCACGCCGCCGTCCAGTGGCACGTGCACGGTCTGGCCATCGCTCGCGCGCGTGATCTCGGCGCTGCCGGCCGCGGCAGGCGTGGCAGATGGGCCGGCAGCGGGCGTCTGTGCAAACGCTCGGCCGCCCGCGGCGAGCAACTGGGCAAGCGCCGCGAGCGCGATCAGCGCGATCACCGGCCGCCGGCGAGCGGGAAACAGCATGCCGCCCTCCCCTGCATCCTCTGCACCAGCATAGGACGAGCGGAGGGCGGCGGTCGTTGCCCGAACGGGGGAAGGGGACCGAAACGGTTAGGAAAGCTCGGCGCCGTGGGCGTCGCGCTGCGCGGCGAGCAGGCGGTGCAGCCAGGCGCGGCGGCGCGAGACAAAGCCCGGTGTGCCCTCGCCCAGCGGCCCGACCTCGGAACGAGCGATCGGCAGGTCGTTTGCGTCGGTCATCAGCATACCTCCACTCCCCGAGTACGCCGGTAAGCGCATACCCGTATGCAGTTCCGGAAGCCACCGCGCCCGTTGCCGCGTCGCCGCGACGTCGCGGTCCAGGTCTGCCAGCCGCGCCTCGGCCAGCAGTTCGTCGACAAGCATCGTGCCATACACCTCGCCGCGCTTACTGCATCGATCTCAGTATCGGCAGCGGGTGTTACCGCCTGGTCTCGGCAAGATAACGGTACGGTGAAAGCTGTGTGACGCGCTGTGAAGCCACGGACGGCGGTTGTGTGAACGCAACAACAGGCGGCCGCTACCGCCGCGCACGGCCGCGGCGCCAGCGCTCCAGCAGGCGGCGGCCACGCTCACGGCGGTCGCCTGCCTCTTCCGACGCCGGAGCCGCCGTCGCGCCGGACACGGGCGGTTCGGCGTCCGCGGTCTGGTCCCAGCCGAGTTCATCGCGCAGCGCGGCAAACGGCTCTTGCAGGCGGCTGATCTCGTGGGCCACCCAGACGCCGGGTTTCTCCAGCGTGCGCACGGGCACTTCGTGGTTGAAGCGCTCGATCTGGCCGCGCAGCTCCTCGGCCAGCTTGCGGTAGCGCATGCAGCGGTCCTCGTAGCGCAGCTCGACGCCGGGCCGCCGCGCGGCCTGCTCAGCGGGCGAGAGCGGCCGCAGCGCGGCGCGCGTTTCGCCCAGCCAGCGGAAAAAGTCCTCGCGCAGCCAGCGGAAGCGCGCCTCGGCGGCGTCGATCTCCTTGCCCAGCTCCATCCAGGCCGGCACGGCGCCCAGGCTCTTCAGTGTGCGGTTCACAAACCAGGCGTCGCGGTCGTACGCGTCTTTCAGATCGAGCGGCACGGGCTTGCCGCGTGTGGGCAGGTTGTCAAAAGCGCCCGCCTCGGCCGCCTCGCGGATGCGCTGCTCGATCACCGACTCGGTCTGCCGCAACGGCCAGGGCGGCCGCCGCGCCGGTTCCTTCCTCGCTTCTTCTGCCATCGTGTCCACTCTGCCGGCCGCGCCGAACCCGCGCTGCCTGTTGCTTTTCGTCTATTGTACCGGCCTTGCTGCCCTCCACTCAGCACACCAGCGCCACACCGTCGTGGATCGCCGGGGCGCCGTCCGCCGTCTCGACGCGGTATCCCAGCGCGGCGCCGCCGGCGCAGGCGACCGGCTCGCCGAGGCGGATGATCAGCCGCGTACCGAGCAGCACCATCGCGCCGAAGCGGGCGCCGAGGCGCAACAGCCGCGTGGGGTCGCCGTCGCAGACGCGATCGACGATCGTTTGCGCAGCGTAGCCGAGCGTGGCCGTGCCGTGCAGGATCAGGTCCGGCAGGCCGGCGGCCAGCGCCACCGAGCGTTCGGTGTGGATCGGGTTCCAGATCTCGGCGCACTCGGTGTAGACGTGCGCCGCCTGCCAGGGCACCTCGATGTTCGTGCTCCAGCCGTCGGCGGCCGCGACGGCGGGCAGGGACGAGGGGCCGTCCAGCTGCAGCGGCTCGCCGGCCAGCGCCACACCGCGGTAGACGCCGCCGTTGTACGTGGTGAACACGGGCGCATCCGCCTCATCGATCGTGTCGAGCCGGGTGAGCAGGCCGGTGCCGCTTGGCCGGCGCTGCAGCGCCACGATCGTCGCCGTGGTGCGCAGCGTTTCGCCGGCGCGCGGCAGGCGGTGGAAGCGCACATCGTGCGCGGCGTGCACCCCGCGGCGCAGCTCCTCGGCGCTGGCGCCGGGCAGCTCGCCGCGCAGCGCCACCAGCAAGGGCCACTCCAGCGAGACCGCCAGCAGGGGCGGCGCGAGCGGCGGCTCGGCCGTGTCGTCGAAGTAGCGCGGGTTGCGGTCGTCCGTGCCTGCCGCGAAGGCCATGATCCGCCGGGCGCTGAGTGTGACGCTCCGCGGACCGAGCGTGCGGCCGGCGATCGTGGCGGCGATGGGCATGGCAAACCTCCGCGCCTGGAGCTGCTTCGATCGACCCCACAGGCGCGGCCATCATAACCGGGCGAGGCCGGGCGCCGCCGCGTGCTACGATCCGTGCGGCGCCGCCGCGCCGCGGAGTGCCGCATGGCCCGTTTCACCCCCGTGCTCGCCACGCTCGGCTACGTGCTCTCGCCCGACGGCGCCTCCGTGCTGATGATTCACCGGGACCGTCGCCAGGATGACGTGCACCTGGGCAAATACAACGGCCTCGGCGGCAAAGTCGAAGCGGATGAGGACGTGGCCGCGGCGATGCGGCGCGAGCTGCGCGAGGAGGCGGGCATCGAGGCGGACGAGCTGACCCTGCGCGGCACGCTGAGCTGGCCCGGCTTCGGCAAGGGCGGCGAAGACTGGTTCGGCTTCGTCTTCCGCATCGACCGCTGGCACGGCGAGCCCCTCTCCGAGAACGCGGAGGGGCGGCTGGAGTGGGTGCCGATCGCGGGCATGCAGGCGCTCAATTTGTGGGAGGGCGACCGGCTCTGGCTCGACTACGTGTTCCAGCGCGAAGCGCCGGCCTTCCACGGCGTGATGCCCTATAAGGACGGCGTGATACAGTCGTGGAGCGTGAACTTCGTTTCGCGCTAAAGCCGGAGCGCGGGAGATTCGAGATCTCCGGCAGCTAGATGACGGCGCGGCCGCCGCTGTGCGTCCCACCGCCTGGCCGGAGTAGCTGCGCCATGAGCTTCTTTGCACGCCTGCGCGGCGGCGAATCGCGCGATGCACAGCCGTTGCTGCCGCCAACCGATCCGCGTTCCTGCCGCCATCCGGTGGTGGCGCCGGCCTGGGCCAGCGCGGCCGACATGTGGCGGAAGCGACCGCCGATCGGCTTCACCTGCCGCGATTGCCTGAAGCGCTTCAACCCCGACGAGCAGCCGGCCGCGCAGCGGTTCGGCCTCGACCGCCGCGCCCGCGTCTGACGGCCGTCGCGCGCGGCGCATGCGGCCGCGGGTTGCCTTACTTCGCCAGCGCCAGGCCGATCGTGCGGTAGGCGAGCTTGGCGGCGAGCTGCGCCGAGGCGCGCGGGCCGTAGTCGGGTGCCAGCTCCACCAGGTCGAAGCCGGCGATGCGCCGCCGCCGCGCCACTTCGGCCAGCAGGTCCGTGACCGCATACCAGCCCAGGCCGCCCGGCTCCGGCGTGCCCACGGCGGGCAGCAGGCCCGAGTCGAAGACGTCCAGGTCGATGCTGACGTACACCTGCTCGCGCAGGCCGGCGACGATCCGCTCGATCGCCTCGGCGGGATGGCGGAAGGCGTGCGCGGGGAAGCTGGGGATGCCCATCTCGCGCAGGGCGCCGAGCTCGTCCTTGTCGGCGCTGCGCATGCCCACGTGCACGGCGGACACGCCGCGTTCGGCAATGCGGCGCAGGGCACAGGCGTGGTTGTAGGGCGTGTCGAGATACTCGGCGCGGAAGTCGGCGTGCGCATCGAGATAGAGGATCGAGAGGCCGGCGATGCGCTCGGCGTGGGCCAGGGCGCTGCCGATGGCGACGCTGTGCTCGCCGCCGAGCGTCACCACCAGCTTGCCGTCGTCGATCAACTCGCCGGCGACGGCCTGCACGCGCTGCACCATCGCCTCGGGGCTGCCGGCGTGCACGGCCAGCTCGGGCAGGGTAGCGATGCCGGCGCGGAAGGGCTCGGCCTCGATCGCCAGATCGTACAGCTCCATATCGGCGGAGGCGTCGATGATCGCCTGCGGCCCTTCGCGGGCGCCGGCGCGGGCCGTGGTCGTGGAGTCGTAGGGCACGGGCAGCACGGTCACGCGGGCGCGTGCGTAGTCGCTGAACTCGGCCTCGAGCCAGCCGAAGTTGCGCGGGGGGGAGAAGCGCTCGTCGCTGCGCACGCTGGTAGGGTACAGGGCGCAGGGCGTAGGGCGTAGTGCCGCATTGCTCAATGGAAGCGGCGATACGTCAGGCGTGACGTGACCCGGCAGTGGGGGGTGTCATGCCCCAGTTGCTCACTGCTCGCCCTGCCAAGAAGGATGAAGGCGAAGCACGCCACGTGCGCAAGCTGGCGGCCAGGCGCCACGCACGGGGCGCCTGGATTCGCCGCGCCCGCATGATCGGCTTGCGCTGGGAGGGCAAGCGGACGGCCGCGATGGCGGCGGCAGTGGGGTGCCATGCGCAAACCGTGCGCGAGCGCCTGGCCCGCTTCAACGCCGAGGGGCTCGATGGCCTCGGTGACCAGCCCGGTGGTGGGCGCAAGCGCCGCCGGACGGAAGCTGAGCGCGGCCAGATCATCGCCATGGTGGGGAAAGACCCGCCCGGCCGCCTGGTCACCGATGAGGCGGGCACGGTGGGCGCCGCCGACGAGGCAGCGGCCGCGCACCGGACGCTCACCGCCTTGACGGCAGCGGCGCGGGAGGCCGGCATGCAGATCGCCCGCAGCCAAGTGCGCCGCATCTTCGTCGCGGCAGGGGTGCGCTGGCGCCAGCCACGCTCGTGGGCGACGAGTACGGACCCGGAGTTCAGCCCACAAGGGAAACGGGCGGCTCGCTCTACACCGAGCCGCCCGCGGAGGCGACCGTTCTCTGCCTCGCCGCACGCGGCCCCGTGATCCCGCGGACCTTTCCGCCCGCACCGGGCTGGACGAAGGACGGGCATCGGGTGAAGGCGCCGCTGGACTCCCGCCGGGGACCGGAGAAGATCTGGGTGGACGGGGCGCTGCGGGTACGGGATGGGCAGGCGCTCACCTTCACCAGCGCGTCGCGCAACACGGCTGGCCACCGGCAGCTCGTGGCGCAGATCGCCGCGGCCAACCCGGCGGGCGCACTCTAGCTCATCGCAGACAACCTCGCCAGTCACAAGCGCCCGCCGATTCAAGCCTGGCTCGGAGATCATCCCCGCGTGCACCAGGTATTCATCCCCAAGGGGGCGAGCTGGCTGAACCTGCAAGAGCCGGGGTGGCGGCTGGGACGCCGAGAAGCCTACGCTGGCCAACGTTTCGCTGATCCAGCGGAGATTGACCAGGCGACGGCGGTCGCGACCACACAGCTCA
>DATGEL010000023.1 GCA_035310145.1 Dehalococcoidia bacterium | reverse complement strand
GTCCGCCGGCGAGGGCAGGAAGTCGACGACGGCGTCGAGCATCGGCTGGACGCCGCGGTTGCGGAGCGCCGCGCCGCAGAGGACGGGCACCAGGATGCCCTGGACGGTGCCCTTGCGCAGCGCGCGGACCAGCTCGTCGTGGGTGACGTTCTGGCCCTCGTCCTCGAGGTACTTCTCCATGATCCGGTCGTCGAAGTCGGCGACCGCCTCGATGAGGTCGTGCCGGTGCTGGGCGACGACGTCCCGCAGCTCGGCGGGGATCTCACCCGACTCCTGGGTGGTGCCGGCCTCGTCGGTGTAGGTGATGGTCCGCAGGTTGATCAGGTCGACCATGCCCACGAAGGCGTCCTCCGACCCGATCGGGATCTGGATCGCGACCGCGCGCGCGCCGAGGCGCGACTTGATGGAGTTGAGGGACATGAAGAAGTCCGCCCCCATCCGGTCCATCTTGTTGATGAAGGCGATCCGGGGCACGCCGTAGCGGTCGGCCTGGCGCCAGACCGTCTCCGACTGCGGCTCGACGCCGGCCACGGCGTCGAAGACGACTACACCGCCGTCGAGCACGCGCAGCGAGCGCTCGACCTCGACGGTGAAGTCGACGTGGCCGGGCGTGTCGAGGATGTTGATCTGGTGGTTCTGCCACTCGGCAGTCGTCGCCGCGGCGGTGATCGTGATGCCGCGCTCGCGCTCCTGCTCCATGTAGTCCATGACGGCCGTGCCTTCATGGACCTCGCCGATCTTGTAGGTGCGGCCGGTGTAGAACAGGATGCGCTCCGTCACCGTCGTCTTGCCGGCGTCGATGTGCGCGATGATCCCGATGTTCCGGATCCGGCCGATTGGTACTTGCCGTGCCATACCCGTATCGAGGGGCCGTGGCCCCCGGACTCCTGTTCCAGCGCTAGAACCGTGCCCCGGCCCCTCCGGGCAGCACGGGGCGCCGGAAGCTTCCGGCGCTCTTGCCTACAATGACTACTCTCGCTTCGTTATCCGGCCGCACGGCGGCCACGCATACGCTGCTACCAGCGGTAATGCACGAAAGCGCGGTTCGCCTCGGCCATGCGGTGCGTGTCCTCGCGCCGCTTGATCGTGGCGCCCTGGTTGTTGGACGCGTCCAGCAGCTCGGCAGAGAGCCGCTCGGCCATGGAGTGACCGGTGCGCGCCCGGGCCGAACGCAGCAGCCAGCGGATCGCCAGCGCCATGCGCCGGTCGCCGCGGATGTCCACCGGCACCTGGTAGGTGGCGCCGCCGACGCGCCGCGGCTTGACTTCGACCAGCGGCGTGGCATTGCGCACGGCCTGCTCGAAGGTGTCCAGCGGGTTGCGCCGCGTCGACTCCTCGATGCGGCCGAAGGCGTCGTACATGATGCGCTCGGCCGTGCTCTTCTTGCCGTCGAGCATCAGCTTGTTGATGAACATCGAGACGGTCTTGCTCTGGTAGCGCGGATCGGGTATAATCTCGCGCCGAACCACCCGTGCACGCCGTGGCATCTCTCTCGCTCCGACTGGGCGCCCGAATAGCCGCTCTTCGCGTTTCCACTTGCGTGGCCAATGGCCGCCGAGCGGCCATCTCGCATCAAACCGCGCCATCCGCCGTTTGAGGCGCCCTCCTCTCTTCGTCGCCATTCGTCATGGTGGGCCCCGCCCGCCATTTGTAACTCACGCGGCAGGCCGTCGCGCCGCCCGCCAGACACTGCTGACGGCCGCCCGGCTGGACGGCCGCACCGCTCTGCTACTTCTTGCGCGTGCCGTATTTGCTGCGCCCGCGCTTGCGCCCGCTGACGCCCTGCGCGTCGAGCGCGCCGCGAATGATGTGATAGCGCACGCCCGGCAAATCCTTGACGCGGCCGCCGCGCACCAGCACGACGCTGTGCTCCTGCAGGCTGTGACCCTCGCCCGGAATGTAGGCCGTGACCTCGATGCCGTTGCTGAGCCGCACGCGCGCCACTTTGCGCAGCGCGGAGTTCGGCTTCTTCGGCGTGACGGTGCGCACCTGCATGCAGACGCCCCGCTTCTGCGGCGAGCCGTCGCCGCGCCGCGTGCGGTTCGTCAGCGCGTTGTAGGTGAAGCGGAAGGCCGGAGCCTTCGTCTTCTTCACCGATTTCTCTCTGCCCTTGCGCACCAGTTGGCTGATCGTGGGCAACGCACCGTCTCCTCGAAGTCACAGTGAAAGGCCAGACGCCGTACTTGTTGATCGAGACCGGCGTGGCGCGGGCGAACCCGGCTCACGGTGCTCCGGCTGTCATCACGTTTCGGGTCGTCCGACCTGGCGCTTCATTCCTCGCCCGGCGGGATAGCCAGGCGCCACGCACCACGGAGGTGCGCGCACGCACGTCAAACGCCGCCCGTTCACGACGCGCCCTAGCAGAGTATCCGATCACACGGCTTCAGGGAAGAGGGTTCGAGAAATCCGGCTGTTCAGTGTTGGGGCGACCGCGGCGACTGCAGATCCCCGGGCGTTGGACCGGCGGCCAGCGTCTCGCTCCACGCACCACCGCCAGCGGCTGGGACTCAGCTCGTGAAGCCCTCCCAGCGGGCGAGCGGGCCGCAGGCGCTGCCGTCACAGGCCCGCGCCGTGTAGTAGTAGAAATGCCCCGCCTGCAGCCCGGCGCTGGCCGGCACGCCGGCGCTCAGCCCGCTCACGCTCTGCTGGAACTTCATCACGCCCGCCGCCGGATCCCAGACGTAGACGATGTAGCTGGTCCCGGCGCCCGCGCCGCTGGGCGCCGCCCAGCGAACGATCGGCGTGCTGCCATTGTTAGTCGAGCCCTCAGCCGGCGTCAGCAGCCCCGGCGCCCCCAGGCCGCCGCCGGTGGTGAACCCCTCCCAGCGCGCCAGCGGGCCGCAGGTCGCGCCGTTGCACGCCTGCACGCTCATGTAGTAGAAGCGCCCCGCCGCCAGGGGAGAGCCACCCGGCACCGCGATCGCGCGCTGTGTGGTCGTGCCCTGCCAGGCCATCACGCCCGCGCCCGGATCCCAGACGTAGACGGTGTACTGCGTCGTGTCGCTCACCGAGCCCGCCGGCGCCGTCCACTGGATCGTCGGCGTCAGGCTCACGCCCGTGGCGCCTTCCGCCGGCGCCGTGAGCGATGGGGTGCCGAGCGCCGCCGGCGCTTGCGTGGTGAAGCCCTCCCAGCGGGCGTTCGGGCCGCAGGCCGTGCTGTTGCAGGCCACCGCGGTGTAGTAGTAGAAGCGGCCACCCCGCAGCGCCGCGGCCGGCGGCACGCTGAGGTTGAGCGCGGCGGTCGTGCCCTGGTAGGCCATCACGCCCGCGCCCGGATCCCAGACGTAGGCGGTGTACTGCGTCAGGCCGGCGGCAGCGCCCGTGGGCGCCGTCCATTGGATCACCGGCGTTGTGCTGACGCCGGTGCTGCCTTCGATCGGGCTGGTGAGGCCGGGCGCTCCGGGGACCGCGGCCGTCGTGAAGCCGATCCAGCGGGCCTGTGGGCCGCAGGCGCTGCCGTTGCACGCCTGCACCATCCAGTAATAGAAGCGGCTGGGCGCGAGCCCGACTCCGGCGGGCACGCTGAGGCTGAGCGCCGTGGTGCCCTGCTGGAACTTCATCGTCACGGCGGCCGGATCCCAGATGTAGGCCGTGTACTGCGTGCTGCCGGCGATGGCGCCGCCCGGCGCGGTCCAGCTCAGGCTCGGCGTGAGGCTGACATTCGTTGCGCCCTCGGCCGGCGAGGCGAGCGCCGGCGCGCCGGGCCGCGTGACCGCGGCGTTGATCGTAAACGTCTGGCCGTTGGAGGCGCCGCCGCCGGGCGCCGGGTTCACGACCGTTACCGTCGCCGTGCCCGGCGCGGCGACGTTGCCCGCTGGCACCGCCGCCGTCAGCTGCGTGGCGCTGACGAAGCTGGTGCTGAGGCTCATGCCGTTCCACTGCACCGTCGAGGAGGAGATAAAGTTGCTGCCGTTCACCGTCAGCGTGAACGCGGCGCCGCCCGCCGTGGCGCTCGCCGGACTCACACTCGTGGTCGTGGGCGCCGGGTTGCTCGCCACGTCGAAGACGATGTCGTCTACGTACAGCGGCGGCTGCGCCGCCCCCAGCCCGTCCTGGATCGCGAAGCCCTTGATCGTCTTCCCCACCCCGTTCAGGTCCGCCAGCGGAATCCGGTACTGCTGCCAGCTTCCCGCCGGCAGCGCCCCGCCGTAGCTGGCCAGCGGCAACAGCTTGATCAGCGCGTTCGTGCTGTCCACGAGGCTGACGTCGTATGCCTGGCCGCCCTGGCTCGCCTGCGCCCACAGCGTCAGCTCGGTGAACGGCGTCGTGTCCAGCCCGCTCGTCGCAAACGGATAGAGCGCCCCCCAGGCCGTCGTGATCGTCAGCGCGATCGAGGCGGCGCCGCCGTGCACTGGCGCCGGGTTGAAGTAGTCGACGCTCGATCCCCACGATGCATCGCCCCAGCCCGGCACCAGGTGGTCGTCGTAGACCACCAGCCGGCCCGGCGTGGTGGGCGCCGGCGTCGGCGTCGCCAGCGGTGTGTTGTCGAAGGCCATGTCGTCCACGGCGAGTGGCGGCTGCGCCGTGCCCAACCCGTCCTGCAAGTAGATGCCGGCGATGGGCACGTTCCCCGGATTGATCTGGCTGATCGGCACCACGTACTGCTTCCACTGGCTCGCCGTGATCGGCCCGCCGACCGCGGCCAGAGAGACGCCCGGCAAGAGCTGGTTGTTTTCGTCTTCCAGGCCCACCACGTAGCTCTGCCCGGCCTGGCTTGCCCGCAGCCAGAAGCGCAGCGCCGTGAACTGCCCCGTATTCACCAGCGCCCCGTCGTAGAACGAGAGCGCCCCCCAGGCCGCTTTCACCTGGAAGCTGATCGCCGCCGTGCCGCCGTGCACCGGACTCATGGCCGCGAAGTTGATCACGGAATTCCATGACTGGTCCGCCCAGGGCGCCGCCAGCGCGTCGCCGTAGACAGCCATCTGTCCCGGCGTCGGCGTGGGTGTGGGCGTGGGGCCGCAGTTCGGCAGCGGCGCCGGCGTCGTGTTCAGCATCCCGTCCAGCAGGTTCGTGGTCAGCTGCTGGATGCCGGCATTGACGCCGCGTTGAACACGTAGGCGCCGCTGCAGGCCTGGTAGATCGTCGTGTTCTGCGCATCCGGACTGCCGTTGATGTCGGTCGTCGGCGAATTCGACAGCACCGTCTCGTTCGGCGGCGTGAAGCCGTTGGCGAACACCTTGTCGTACTCGTAGCCCACCAGACCGGCGACCGTTGCGCCGTTGCTGAAGCCCGTGTTGCTGTACAGCCAGTGCTGGGCGTTGCTCACTACCCAGGGCGAGTTGGGCACGCTGTTGTCGAAGAACGAGCTGTACATGCTGCCCAGCACGCCGTTCTCCGGCTGATACACCGGCCACTGCCGCCACTCCACCGTGGTCAGTGCCGGCTGCGTCTGCGCCATGAGGTCGGTGAGCGAGCTGCGGTAGCAGACGATCACACGGTTGGCGGCGCCGTTGATCGTGCTCGCCTCCCAGCGGATCTGCCAGAACATCGTGTTGGCGTCGAAGAAGGCGAGGTGCAGGCCGGCGTCGCGCGCCGAAAGCACGCTTGTGCGCATCTGCTGCGACCAGTACTCGTCGTGCCAGGGCGAGACGTAGACCTGGCGCCCGGCCAGCAGGTTCGGGTTCGCCTGCAGGTCCACGCTGGTGGCGTAGCCGACGTTGTAGCTGTGCTGCTCCAGCCAGCGCACCAGGTTATACTCGCCATCGAAGAAGTCGCCGGCGCCGGCCCAGTCGGTGTAGGGCCGGTCGAAGCTGGCCTTGGCCGCCGGGGCGCCGCTGGAGTTGAAGGCGTAGAGGCTCTTGCCGCCCCAGTTGTTGTAGGCCTGGTAGGTGGTCACCGGCACCACGTAGAGAATCGGCGCCGAGCCGGCATCGTCGCGCAGCACGAAGGTCGCGTAGCCGACATCGCCGCTGGCCGCGGTCAGCTTCACCAGGTACACGCCGCTGGTCCAGTTCGTCTGCGTCTGCAGCGTGTAGGAGACCTGCCAGTTGGCCGCGATCAGGCCGGTGGCGGGGTCGGGCGCGGGCACCGGTTGGTTCTGGCCGGGCAGGCTGGGCACGCTGGTGATCAGCGTGGAGCCGGCGCCGCCGTACCAGCCCATGCGATAGACGTCGAGCGTGTACGTCGGCTGGGCGGTGGAGACGAAGAAGCTGACGCTCTCACCCTTGTTGACGCTGGTGTCCGAGGCGTAGCCGCGGATCACCTGGTCCGTCCAGCAGTCGCTGCCGCAGGTGGTTTGCGCGTAGTCCAGGGCGCCCGGCCCGCCGCTTGGCGGTGGCGGCGTGCCCACGGCGGCCGCGCCGTGTGCGGTGGTGGCCCGCGGCGCCGGGCCGCGGGGCGCACCCTCATCGCCCTCCTCGCTGCGGCTCTGCCCGCGGCCGCGGGCCAGTGCCGGCGACTGCCAGCTCGTCGTGCCGGGCTTGAGGTTCTCGTCGTGCACGGCGCCGGCGAGCGCATGCGGCGTCAGCGAAGGGCGGCGCGTCTGTGCGTTGGGCACCGGCGTCGCCGCTCCGACAGGCGCCCCGCCACCTGAGCGGACCAGCACGGCCATGACGGCGACGAAGGTAACCAGAACGCCGATGATCGTCGCCGGCGCGCGACGCTGCCGCCTGCCGCTCACCCTCACCTCCCCGTGCGTCACGAATCCGGCGTATTGAAAGCCCGGCGACCCGGACCAGTCCTTTACCAACTCGTAACGCGAATCATCGGTGCTTGTTACAGGAGTGTCAATTGCTCCGCGTCAAGCATTTCGGGGCGAACTTGCAGACGGACGGTTCCGGCTGGCCGGCGCGTGCGTGCCCCGTCCACAGCCGGCCGATGCTCCCGCTTCGTGCGGGTCTCAGAATGCCTTCAGCACCAGCCCCGCCGCGGCGCCGCCCAGCACCAGCCAGGCCGAGTTCAGCTTCAGCCGCAGCAGCACAACCAGCGCCAGCGCCGCCAGCAGCGCCGCCGGCAGATCCACCAGCGCCGCGCGGCCCAGCTGCCATGTCACCGCCGCCATCAGCCCCAGCGCCGCCGCGTTCACGCCGTCCAGCGCCGTACGGACGGCCGGTGAGCGCCGCGCCAGCGGCAGCACCTGCACGATCAGCGGCGAATAGACGAAGGCGGGCAGGAAGATCGCCACTGTGGCGAGCAGCGCCCCGCCGAAGCCGCCGGTCAGATAGCCGACGAAGGTGGCCGTGGTGAACACCGGCCCCGGCGTGAACTGGCCCACGGCCACGGCGTCGATCAGTTGCTGGTTGCTGAGCCAATGCAGCCGTGTGACGAAGTCGTCGCGCAGGAAGGCGAGCAGTACGTAGCCGCTGCCGTAGAGCACGGCGCCGATCTTGAGGAAGGTCAAGAACAGCGTGAGCGGGCTGTATCCCGCCGCATGCGCCACGCCCGCGCCCAGCAGTGACGCCGCCGAGGCGAGCGGCAACGCCGGCCAGAACGAGCGGGTAGCGCCGCTCAGCCGTTGCTGGCAGGGGCGCGGCCCGCGCAGGGCCAGGGCGAGCAGCCCGCCGCCCAGCAAAAGCGGCAGCGGGTTGAGGCCGGCAAGAAAGAGCGCGAGCGCCGCCAGCGCCAGCGCCGCGAACAGCGGCCCCTTGATCGCCGTGCGGCCGAGGCTCCACAGCGCCGCGGTGACGATGGCGATGATCACCGGCTTCACGCCGTAGAGCAGCCGCCCCGCCGCGGGCGTGCCGCCGAAGCGCACGTAGGCCCAGGCGAAGGCGAGCACCAGCAGCATCGCCGGCAGAATGAACAGGGCGCCGCCCAGCAACAGCGCGGTGCGCCCGGCGCGGCGGTAGCCCAGCAGGATCGCCAGCTCGGTGCTGCTGGGGCCGGGTATCAGATTGGCGGCGCCGAACAGGTCGAGAAACTCCTGCGCGGAGAGCCAGCCGCGCCGCTCCACGACCTCGCGCCGCATCATCGCCACGTGCGCCGCCGGTCCGCCGAAGGCGATGCAGCCGAGCCGCAGGAACAGCGCCGCGACTTCGCGGCGCGGGTGTGCGGAAGGCGGCGAAGGGTGAACGGGAGGGTCTTCCGGCGTCACCTGCGTTCACTTCCCGGCGCGGCCGTGATCGCGCCGGGCCCATGCTACCGCTCGGACCTGGGATGGCGCTCCTCTGCGGCGCGGCCAAAAGGGGCCAGCGTCCCCCGGTTGGCCTCCCCGCGCTTCGTGGCTTCGCGCTCGGGCTCCCGTCACAGCCGCCGGGCCAGGAAGTCGGCCAGCAACCGGTACGTTTCGGTCTTCTGATCCAGGTCCGTGCTGCCGTGGCCCTCGGCGCCCTTCTCCACGTACTCGAAATCCTCACCCTCGCGCCGGCCCAGTGCCAACAGACGATCACGCACCACGCGCGCCTGCTCGATCGGGCAGCGCGGGTCGTTGACGCCGTGCACGATCAGCAGCCGGGCGCGCAGGCTCTCCATAAAGTTCACGGCGCTGCGGTCGCGCCACAGCTCGGCGTTTTGCTCGGGATCGCCCATCTGCTCGCGCAGGTAGTACTTGAAGTGCTCCATGGAAGACGCGTACAGCCGCGGCAGATCGCTGATCCCCACCCAGGCCGCGCCGGCCTTGAACAGCTCCGGCCGCTTCACCGTGATCAATAAGGTCATGAAGCCGCCGTAGCTGCCGCCGAACACGCCCACGCGCGCGGGATCGACCGCCGGCAGCGCCTTTAGATACGCCGCGCCGGCGGCGATGTCTTCCAGATCCACGCCGCCCCAGTCGTTCCGCGCCGCGTCGCGGAAGGCGACGCCGTAACCTGTGCTGCCGCGCGGGTTCGGCTCCAGCACTACGTAGCCGCGGTCGGCCAGGAACTGCGGGAAAGGATCGAAGGCACGGAGGTACTGTCCCGTCGGCCCGCCGTGCACGATGATGATCGCCGGCGCCTGCGCGCCCGGCTCGATCTGTCGCGGCTGGTAGAGCAGCGCGGGGATGCGCGTGCCGTCTTCGGATGGATACCAGACGTACTCGCAGTCGACGAAGAGCGCCGGGTCGATGCTGCCGTACTCGGGCGCCAGCAGCGTGCGCAGACGGCCATCGCCGAGCGTGTACAGGCCAAGACCGGGGCGCGTTGTCGGCGTGCTCGCCGAGAAGACGATCGCCGAATCGTGCAGCGCGAAGGCCGCGAAGCCGGCGACGCCGGGCGGCAGACCCAGCTCGCGGGCGGCGCCGCCGGCCACGTCGTAGACCACGATCTCCGTCTGCGCGTCGCGGTTGCGCAGGCAGACGACGCTGCGGCCGTCTTCCGAGAACTCACCGGCGTACTGCTCGACGCCCTCCTCGCCCAGCCAGCGGACCGTTCCCGTCTCGATCTCGAACAGCCCGGCGCGCGTGACACCGCTCACATCCGAGCCGATCAGCAGCGATTGTCCGTCCGGCGACCAGTCGGCGACGAAGTCGCGCGAGCTTTCGCTCAGGCGCAGCAGGCGGCGCTGGTCGCTGCCGTCGGCGTTCATCAGATAGATGTCCTGGTTGCGCAGATCCGGGGACTCGTTCGTGACGAAGGCGATGCGTTCGCCGTCCGGACTCCAGACCGCGCCGCCGGCGGGAAAGGGGTAGCGCGTGAGCTGCTGATACTCGCTGCCGTCCGGGCGCATGCGCCAGAGGTTGAGCTGCCCGACCTTGTTCGTCATCACCAGCAGCCACGTATCGTCGGGGCTGAAGGCGATGGGGTACTCCTGGCAGTGCGGATCGTCGGTCAGTTGTGTGAGCGCCGCAGTCGCAACGTCGAGCGCGACCAGGTTGTGCTGCTCGTTGCCGTCCTTGTCCCACGCGTAGACGATGCGCTCGCCGGCGCGGCTCCAGATGAAACCGGTGTGCAGGCTGCGTGGCAGGCCACCGCGGCTCACCTGGCGCAGCTCATTGGACGCCAGATCGAGCACATACAGCTCCAGCTCGCCGGTCGTATCCCAGTAGAAGGCAAGCCGATCGCGCTGCCAGCTCAGCGCCGGGAAGTAACGGCTGGGCAGCCGGGCGAGCTCCCCGAGCGGGATGCGGCCGGTGTCGGTGGTGGTCATCGTCTGCTCCTCATGGTGGCCGCGGCGCCGGCGGTCATTGCTGCGGCAGTACGGCGATAGGATAAACGAGTCCGCTTCGAGTTTTCGTGCCTCCGGTTAGCCCACGGCCGGGGCGCCTCGGCGGTTGCCAGCGGCCGCCGCCCTGCGCCATCATGCCGGGGGCGGCAAGGACGCTGAGACGCCTCCGCCCGAGGTGACTGGCAATGAAGCTCCGGCTGGGCATCCATATCGGGCCGCAGAACATCAGCATGGCGGATCTGCGCCGGCTCTGGCGCTTCGCCGACGAGCATTTGGACTGGATCTCCGTCTGGGACCACTTTTACGAGGCGCCCTACATCAACGGCGACAGCCCGCACTTCGAGGCGGTGGCGATGATGGCGGCGATCGCCGCTGATACGCGGCGTGTGCGTATCGGCAACATGGTCTTCTGCATGCTCTACCGCAACCCCGGCCTGCTGGCAAAGTCGCTGATCACGATCGACCACCTCAGCAACGGCCGGCTGGAGATCGGCCTCGGCGCCGGCTGGCACGAGGCCGAGTTCGCCGCCTACGGCTACGCGTTTCCGCCGATCAAGCAGCGGCTCGACATGCTGGAGGAGGGCACGCAAGTGCTCAAGTCGCTGCTCTCCCAGCCGCGCACGGAGCACCACGGCGCCTACTACCAGATGAACAACGCCGCGCTTTATCCCAAGCCCGTGCAGGCGCACGTGCCGCTCTGGATCGGCGGCCGCGGCGAGCGGCGCACGCTGCGTATCGCCGCGCGCCACGCCGACGGCTGGAACGTGCCCTACATCGGCGAGGACGACTTCGCCCACAAGTGCCACGTGCTGGACGAGTGGTGCGAGAAGGAAGGGCGCGACCCGAAGTCGATCGAGCGCGGCATCAACCTCGCCTTCAACATGGCGCCGAATGAGCAGGCGGCTGCCGCGGCCACGGAGCGGGCGCGGCAGCAGTGGGGCGCGCAGGCCGAAACGCGCATGGCCGGCGTGCTCACCGGTGGGCCGCAGCAGGCAGTTGAAAAGATCGCGCATTACGCGGAGGCGGGCGCCAGCCGGCTGAACATCGCCATCCGCCCGCCGGTGGACTGGGAGGCGCTCGACGCCTACGTGCAGGAGGTCGCGCCGCACTTCAGTTGAGGGCCACTGGCCCCCCATCCCCCGGTTCATGCCTCTTGCCTCGAATACTGGGGAAAGGGGAGTCTCTTACTCAGTTCATGCCGAAGCTCCCCTCTCCATGGCATGGAGAGGGGCTGGGGGTGAGGCCACGCGCTTTACACCAGCCCGCGCAGTTCGGCAGCCACTGGTTGCACGACTTCGCGTGTGTTGTCCCAGTAGTCGTGCGCGGGCAGGCCGCCGCCGCCGCCGTTCTTGATGTTGTCCACCTTGCGGTCCGCGATCGCGATCCAGGACTGCTCGCCGGTGGCCGGGTCGGTGCTCTGGTAGAGGCTGGCCGGGCCGCCGGCGGGAAGCCGATCGCCCCGTCGCCAGCTCGCCGGCGGTGACAGGGGATCGGCCACGGGGTCGAGCTCGTCCCAGAAGTTCGTCCAGGCCCCCATCGCGCCGATCGGCCCCGCTTCCGTGCCCCAGTTGAACAGCTCGGCGTACTTGCGCAGCGGGCTGCCGGCGGTGACGATGCCGCGAACTTTCGCGGCAAGCTGGAGCGGCAGATCGCGCAACACGTCGAAGGCGACGACCGTGCCGTTGCTGTGCGCGTTGATCACCACGCCGGCCACATCCGGGCGCGAGAGCAGCCGCAGCAGCGCCTCGCGCACGAAGCTGCGCACCCGCTCGCGCAGGTCGTTGCGGCTGACATAGGCGGCGACGTCGTCCTCCAGGTTGCGGATCGTACCCAGCAGACCGGCGGGCGGCGGTGCGGCCGGCGCCGGCGCCGCGTGCGGTCGCAGCGGCAGGCGCAGCCAGTGATGATCGGGCGGCAGGTCGCGTCGGGGCTGCAGGCCGGGCGCCGCGGACGCTGCGGGGTGCTGATGATGCAGCAGCGCGCGGATGTCGGCGAAGGCCATGTGCACCAGGCCGAGGATCGAGGCGTAGTGGCCGGCGGAGACGGCGGCCATCTCCAGGGCCACCGCGGCGGAGCCGCCGTGCGGCCCCACCGGCTCGAGCCGCGAGTAGACGAGCGCGACGTGGGCGATCGGCTGGCCGTCCGCGCGCAGCGGTGCGCCTTCGGGATCGACGACGCCTGGACGCGCGGCGTCCCAGCCACCGAGGCGGCGCAGGCCCTCCTCGCGCGTCGGCGGGCCGGTCGGCGGCCCTTGCCCTTCTTCGTCGTCGCTCGGCGCCCAGAGGCTCTCGACGTAGATGGCGCCGTTCTGGCCCGGCCGCGAGCGCTTGCGATGCGGATCGTCGCCGAGTAAATCGGCGCCGAGCGCGGCGCTGAGCTGCTCGTGCAGGACGTCGGCATAGCCGGGCTGGCCGCCCTGCGGCGCCTGCTCGAAGCCGATGCCGTGGATCGTCAGGAGGCAGAGAACCTGCGCGGTCATCGCGGCTCCTTGGCGCCATGCCGGGGCGGCGCCGCCGGCCCGGTCCAATCTGAACGACTACACGCCGCGCGGCCGGCCATTGGCGCAGCGGCCGCACAGCAGCGGCCTCGATACGAAACGGTCGGCAGGGTAGCGAGCCGACGCTTGACGATGGTAATGGAATCGGTTTTCATTTACCCTTGGTGCGTGGGGCATGCCGCCCGCCGCGCCGGCCCCGTGGGAGTAAGAACCAGCCATGCGCGCCGTCCGTTGCGTCGCTCTGCTGCTGCTCGGCGCCGTGACGTTCGGGCTGTTGGCCTGCGATACGAACCCGCCGGCCAACGGCCACGGCGGCAAGCTGCGCGTGGTGGCGGCCGAAAACGTGTGGGGAAGCATCGCCGCCCAGCTCGGCGGCGACAAGGTGAGCGTGACCAGTATCATCTCCAAGCCGCAGACCGATCCCCACGACTATGAGCCCACGCCGAGAGACGCCCGCAACGTGGCTGCCGCCCGCTACGTACTGTACAACGGCATCGGCTACGACGGCTGGGCCGGCAAGCTGGTCGCCGCGGGTCCGAACCGCGGACGGGCGGTGCTCGTCGTCGGCGATCTGCTGGGCATACCGAAGGGTGGCAACCCGCACCGCTGGTACGCACCGGAGGACGTGCGGAAGGTGATCGGCCGCATCACCAGCGACCTCAAGCAGCTCGATGCCGGGGACGCGGTCTACTTCGATCAAAGGCAGCAGGCCTTCCTTGCCAGCGGCCTGCAGGAGTACACCGCGCTGATTCAGCAGATCGAGCAGCGCTACGCGGGCACGCCGGTTGGCGCCTCGGAGAGCGTCTTCGTGCCGCTGGCGCAGGCGCTGGGCCTCAAGCTGCTTACGCCGGAGTCCTTCCTCGACGCGGTGAGCGAAGGCAGCGACCCGAGCGCCGCGGACAAGGCGACGGCGGACCGGCAGATCAAGAGCAAGCAGATCGCCGTCTACGTCTACAACAGCCAGAACGCGACGCCCGACGTGCAGAACCTGGTGAACGCCGCCAGGGCGGCGAACATCCCCGTGGTCGCGGTAACGGAGACGCTGACGCCGGCGACGGCGACCTTCCAGGCGTGGCAATCGGCCCAGCTCCAGGCGCTGGCTGCCGCGCTTGCCCAGGCGACGGGAAAGTGAGGCGCTCCGTGCAGGAGACAGCGATACAACCAGCCCAGCGCGGCGCCGCGCCCATGCCGGCCAGTATGGGCGACAGCGCCGTGGTTGTGCATGGCGCGGCGGTGCGGCTGGGCGGCCGCACGATCTGGCAGGACGTAAACCTGGCGATCCCCCGCGGCAGCTTCACCGCCATCCTCGGCCCCAACGGCGCGGGCAAGTCTACGCTGCTCAAGGCGGTGCTGGGCCTGCAGCCGCTCGTCGCCGGCGAGATCCGCGTGCTCGGCAAGCCGCCGGGCAGCGGCAACCGGCGCGTGGGCTACCTGCCACAGCGCCGCAGCTTCGACGCCTCGCTGCGCATCCGCGGCGTCGACATCGTGCGGCTGGGGTTGGACGGCTCGCGCTGGGGTGTGCCGCTGCCGCGGCTGGGCCGCTTCTGCACCCAACACGAGCGCGCGGCGCGGCGTCGTGTGTCCGAGCTGATTGCGCTGGTGGGCGGCACGGCGTACGCCGGGCGGCCGATCGGCCAGCTTTCGGGCGGGGAGCAGCAACGGCTGCTGATCGCGCAGGCGCTCGCCCGCCGGCCCGAGCTGCTGCTGCTGGACGAGCCGCTGGAGAGCCTCGACATCAGCAACCAGGGGGCGATCGCCGCGCTGATTCAGCAGATCTGCCGCGAGCAGGGCGTCACCGTGCTGATGGTCGCGCACGACGTCAACCCGATCGTCGGCTACCTCGACCAGGTCGTCTACGTGGCGCGCGGCAACGTGGTTACGGGCACGGTCCAGCAGGTGATCACCACGGAAACGCTGAGTCGCCTCTACGCCACGCGCATCGAAGTGCTCACGGCGTCGGACGGGCGGCTCGTGGTCGTGGGCGAACCAGCGGGCGCCTTCGACGCGGGAGGACACGGCGCCCATGCCACTCGCTGACGCCGGCGATCTCTCCTGGAACCTGGCGGCAGATCTGCAGGGGCTGTTTGCCTATCACTTCATGGTGAACGCCTTCCGCGCGGGCACGATCGTGGCGATCGCGGCGGCGCTGATCCGCTGGTTCATGGTGCTGCGCGGCGAGAGCTTCGTCGGGCACACGCTCGCCCTGGTCGGCTTTCCCGGCGCGGCGGGCGCCACGCTGCTGGGCGTGAGCGCAACGCTCGGCTTCTTCGCCTTCTGTATCGCCGCGGCGCTGATCATCGCCCTGCTGCCGCGCGGGCGCGCGGCGCGCGGCTTCAGCGATGAGTCCGCCGTGGTCGGCGCCGTGCAGGCGATGGCGCTCGCCGGCGGCTTCCTCTTCATCAGCCTCTACCACGGCCTGCTCATCGGCGTGAACGCGCTGCTGTTCGGCAGCTTCCTCGGCGTCACGGACGGGCAGGTGCTGGCGCTGTTGCTGCTTGGGATCACGGCGCCGCTTGGGCTGGCGGCGATCGGCCGGCCGTTGCTCTTCGCCTCGATCGACGCCGACGTGGCGGCGGCGCACGGCGTGCCGCTGCGGGCGCTGTCGTTGCTGTTCCTCGTGCTGCTGGGCGTGGCCGCCGCCGAGGCGAGCCAGATCACCGGCACGCTTCTGGTCTTCGCGTTGCTGGTTGTGCCCCCGGCCACGGCGCAATTGGTCACACCGAACCCGCTGAAGAGCCTGGCGCTGGCGGTTGGCCTCGGCCTGGCGATCACCTGGGCCGGTCTCGCCGCTTCCTACTACTCCGACTATCCTGTCGGTTTCTTCATCACCAGCTTCGCCTTCGCCGCCTATCTGCTCGCGCGCCTGAGCCAGAGCCGCACGGCGCAGAGTGGCCGTATCTTGCGGCGCCGGCCCGCGGAGGCGGCGGCATGATTGCGCTGCTGCTCGATCCCGCCGGCGGCCTCGTGCAGATGCTGGGCCATCCCTTCATCCGCTACGGCTTCATCGCGGGCACAGGCGTGGCGCTGGCCTGCGGCCTGGTTGGCTACTTCGCCGTCCTGCGCGGCCAGGTCTTCACGGGCGACGCGCTCAGCCACGCCGCCTTCACCGGGGCGCTGGCGGCGCTCGCCCTCGGTCTGGACGCGCGGCTGGGGCTGTTCGGCATCACCGTCGCGGTGGCGCTGGGCATGGGGCTGCTGGGCGCCCGCGGCCGCGCCGACGACATCGTGATCGGCAGCGTCTTCGCCTGGCTGCTGGGGCTGGGCGTGCTCTTTCTCGCCATTTACACCACGCGGCGCAGCGGCGGCAACGGCACGGCCGGGCCGGCGGTGCTCTTCGGCTCAATCTTCGGCCTCAACGCCGGCAGCGCGGCGCTGGCGCTGCTCATTGGACTCATCACGGGCGGCCTGCTGCTGGCGCTGGCGCGGCCGTTGCTTTTCGCCAGCGTGGACGAGGCGGTCGCCGCGGCGCAGGGCGTGCCCGTGCGTGCGATCGGCCTGGCGTTGCTGGCGCTGATCGGCCTCGCGGCGGCGGAAGGCGCGCAGGTGGTCGGCGCCCTGCTGGTGCTCGGTCTGTTGGCGGCGCCCGCCGCCGCGGCGCAGCGGCTGGTCGCCCGGCCGTACACCGGGCTGGCGCTCTCCGCCGGGTTGGCGCTGGCGGCGATGTGGGCCGGTCTGACGCTGAGCTACGCCGTGCCGAAGCTGCCGCCGAGCTTCGCGATCATCGCCGCGGCCAGCCTGATCTATGCCCTGGCCGCACTGCTGCCGTGGCTGCGCCAGGCTTTCGGCCGGCGGGCCGCGCCGGCGGGATGAGGGCGGATATTGCTCCGGCGCGCGGCCGTCAATCGACCTCGGCAAAGCGGCGGCAGTTGCCCATCGACGGCCAGACATAGCTCTGCACGATGCTGAAAATCTGCTTGACGTGGTTGCGATCGTGATGCTGCCACTCGTGCAGCAGGTCGCGCACCGTCACCCAGCCGACCTGCGCGTGCTCGCCGCCGCGATCAAGCTGCGCCGGCGCCAGGCCGCGCACCAGCGCCAGGCTGTCCGCGCGCAGCGCCTCGAACTCGGCCAACAGCGCCGCTGGCTCCTGCTCGGCGTCGCGGCGCGCGGCCGCCACCTCCACCTGATTCCAGCCGGGCAGCGGCGGGCTCTCCTCGGCGAGGATGCGGCGGATGCGGCCGTTGAAGCCGCGCCGCTCCGCCTCGATCAGGTGGCCCAGCGTTTCGTTCGCGCTCCATTCCTCCGAGTCTGGCGGACCGGGCCGCCAGCGGCACAGCGCCGGCGGCAGCGCGCGCAGCTCCAGGCCGATCGCGCGGCCCTGCGCCTCGAGCAGCGCGGCCAGCGTCTGCAGATTGAGTTCCGCCGCGTCCACAACCATCGTCCGCCCTCCCGTTGCTACGCCTTGCGCTGTCCTCGATGACGGCACAGGGTATCACCGACGCCGGCGGCTCGATGCGGCTGCAGGCAGGGCGATTGGCAGGCAAAGTGGCGCGAATGGTCGCCGCACCGGACGGCGCCGGCCTACTGCGGGTTGCCGCGGCTGGGGCGCACCATCACCAGGCGGTTGGTCCAGCGGTCCGGGCCGATCTGTTCGAGGAAGAGCACGCGGATGACCTTGTAGAGCCGCGGATCCTGGCCGCCTTCGGAGGCCATCTGGATCACGTCGCCGGCGGAGAACTCGGTGGGGGTCATCACGCGGCCGAGCACGCGGCCGGAGGCGTCTTCGGAGGCGAGGGCGAAGGTGGTGTACATGCCGGGCGTCACCCACGCCGCGGCCGTGCGCGGCGAATGCGTCTCTTCTATTCTAGTACGGCCGTGCTGTGAGGCAGAACCGCGCCGGCGCACATGGAGGCGTTGTTGCCGTGTCGATACCAGGCGGCCGGCGCCTCTCCGCGACCGCGTCACGGCCCGGAAGATCGGCAACTGCTCGCCGGCGCAAGCCGGCGCAAACTCCCTGCGGAGAGAACGATCCGATGCCTGCCCGACGATGGCCGGTCTTCGCCGTCGGCATCCTCGTCGCTGGCGTGCTGCTTGGCGCCGTGCCGGCCTCCGCGCGCTCGGCGGCTTTCGCCCGCGCACAACGCACCCCGAACGACCCGCTCTATCTCATGCAGCAGCCGTACCTGGCGGATATCGGTGCGCCGGCCGCGTGGGAGCGGCAGACCGGCGACCCCGCGATCACCGTCGCCGTGATCGACAGCGGCATCGACCTGAGCCATCCGGACCTGGCCGCCAACATCTGGCAGAACCCCACGCCCGGCGCTTTCGGCTGCGCGGATGACCTTCAGGGCTGCACGTTGCTGGACCCGAACGACACGGCGGCGAGCTGTGCCGCCAGCGCGCCGGCTCGAAGCGGCGACGTCTCGCCGCTCTCGCCGCACGGCACCTTTCTGGCCGGCGTGATCGGCGCGGCGGGCGACAACGGCGTCGGCGTTGCCGGCGTCGCCTGGCGCGTCTCACTGATGGCCGTGCGCGTGGCGGACTGCCGCGACGGCAGCAACGCGCAGACGGTGGCGGCCGGCATTCGCTACGCCGCCGACGCTGGCGCGCGCG